>JAAFHH010000178.1 GCA_013297545.1 Alphaproteobacteria bacterium | reverse complement strand
GGTGGTCGTTTCGCGAGCGATATGACATCGGGGACCGGCCCCTGCTGGTCGTGCTGCCCGGCAGTCGCCGCGGCGAGGTGATCCGTCACCTCGGGGTATTTGGCGAGACGGTCGCGCGCCTCGCTGCGGCCGTGGCGGGTCTGCGCGTGGTCGTGCCGACAGTACCCGCGGTGGCGGATGCCGTGCGGATCGGTGTCGCCGGCTGGGCGGGGGAGCCGCTGGTGATCACCGATGGCGCTGCGAAACGCGCGGCGTTTCAGGCGGCTGATGCAGCCCTTGCGGCATCGGGCACGGTGGCGCTCGAACTCGCGCTCGCGAAGTGTCCAGCGGTGATCGCCTACCGGGTCAACCCGCTGACGGCTGCCCTGGTGCGCCGCTTGATCCAGGTGCGCTATGTTGCCCTGCCGAACCTGATCGCGGGGCGCGAGATCTATCCTGAGCGTCTACAACAGGATTGCGCGCCTGGCCCGTTGGCGGCGGCGTTGCTGCCGTTGTTGCGGGATCCTGAAGTGCGAGCGGCGCAGCGTGCCGGCCTCGCCGCAGTGGCGGCTGAACTTGGTGCCGGCAGCGAGCCGCCGAGCGCGCGCGCCGCCGCAGCTATCCTGCGCGTCATCGGCAAAGCGCCCCTCCCCCCGCAAGCGGGGGGAGGACGGGAGGGGTGGACCAGCCGCTGAGGCTGCCCAAAATTCCAAAGAAATCAACATTCTGCGATTGGGCGCATCCCTCGTGTCCCCCCCTCCCAGCCTCCCCCCGCTTGCGGGGGGAGGAGCTAGGGCGGAGACCGAAGCTAGCCCAACACCAACAACAGCCCAATCGCCACGACACCCGCGATCGCAACCCAAGCCGACACCGACAGCCGTCGGCGCACTGTCGGGTTGTCGTTTGCGGGTCTCGGCGGTTTGCCGCGAGTCGGCCGAACGCGCGCGGCGGGGCGCTTGGGCACCCCGCCGTCGGTATCCGTGAGATCGGGTCGGCTAGCCACGCCGCGTCAGCGGGACATAGTCGCGCTTCGGTGAGCCAACATAGAGCTGGCGCGGACGGCCGATCTTCTGATCCGGATCTTCGATCATTTCCTTCCACTGGCTGATCCAGCCAACAGTGCGGGCAACCGCGAACAGCACCGTGAACATCGCCGTCGGGAAGCCCATGGCGCGCAGGATGATGCCGGAATAGAAGTCAACGTTCGGGTAGAGCTTGCGTTCGACGAAGTAATCATCCTCAAGCGCAATGCGCTCAAGTTCCATCGCCAGCGACAGCAACTCGTCCTTGATGCCCAGTTCGCCCAAGACCTGGTGGCAGGTCTTGCGCATCACCGAGGCGCGCGGGTCATGGTTTTTGTAGACCCGGTGGCCGAAGCCCATCAGGCGGAAGCTGTCGTTCTTGTCTTTGGCGCGCTTGATGAATTCGCCGATGCGATCCCGGCTGCCGATCTGGTGCAGCATGGTCAGCACGGCTTCATTGGCACCACCGTGGGCAGGGCCCCACAGCGACGCGATGCCGGCCGCGATACAAGCAAACGGGTTGGCACCGGAGGAACCAGCCAGACGCACGGTCGAGGTCGAGGCGTTTTGTTCATGATCCGCGTGCAGGATCAAAATCCGGTCCATCGCCTTCGACAGCACCGGGTTGTTCTTCCACGGCTCACACGGCACCGAGAACAACATCGAGAGGAAGTTCTCAGAATAGCCCAAGTCGTTGCGCGGATAGACGAACGGCTGGCCGATCGAATACTTGAACGCCATAGCCGCAATCGTCGGCATCTTGGCGATCAACCGGTGCGAGGCGACCATGCGCTGGTGCGGATCATGGATATCGGTGCTGTCGTGATAGAACGACGACAGCGCACCGACCACCCCAGTCATCACCGCCATCGGGTGGGCGTCGCGGCGGAAGCCGCGCAGGAAGTAGTTGATCTGCTCGTGCACCATCGTGTGATACGTGATGTCGCGCACGAACTTGTCTTTCTGCTCCCGGTTCGGCAGATCGCCGTGCAGCAGCAGGAAGCAGACTTCCATGAAGTCCGACTGTTCGGCCAGATCATCAATCGCGTAGCCGCGGTGCAGCAGCTCACCCTTGTCGCCATCGATGTAGGTGATGGCGCTGTCGCAGCTGGCCGTCGCCATGAAGCCGGGATCGTAGGTGAAGTAGCCGGTCGCCCCGTAGAGCTTGCGGATGTCAATCACCTTCGGGCCGACCGAGCCGCTCATCAGCGGCATGTCTAGCTTCTTGCCCGTCGTATTGTCGATCAGGGTGACCGTTTCGTTGGTTTCTGCGGTCATAAGGCACCTCGTCCTCAGCAACAGTGGCGAGTGGCGGCTGGCAGCCCCCGGGCTTGGCGGACCTTAGGCTGAGCCCGCGCCCAAGATCAATTGCCGCAGTGCGGCACGCCCTCTGTCCCTTAGTGTAGGGCATCCTCAAGACGGGACAATGACTCTGCCCGCCCTAACACCGCGAGCACCTCAAACACCGGCGGCGATTGGGTTGAGCCGGTGAGGGCTGCGCGCAGCGGCTGGGCGGCATCGCCCAGTTTCACCATTTCAGCCTCGGCAACCTGGCGGACGACCGCCTCCAACGCCTCGGCCGTCCACGCCTCTGCCGCGCTGAGGGCGGCGATCAGGGGGCGCAGCAGGCGGGCGTTCGGGCCTTTGAGCACGGTCGCCGCCTTCTCGTCCGGGGTGAGCGGGCGGGATGCCAGGTAGAAGCCGGCACTGGCTTTCAGCTCCACCACGGTCTTCGCGCGCTGCTTCAAGCCCGCCATGCCGGCGGTGAGGCGGGTGCGGATCTCCGGAGCGATCGCTTCGCCGGCCAGCATCAGATCAACCAGCCGTGCATCCTCCGCCAGGCGCAGGTAGTGGCCGTTGACATTGGCGAGCTTGGCGAAATCCATCCGCGACGGCGAGCGGCCGATCGCCGTGCCATCGAACCAGGCGATCGCCTGCTCGGTCGAGATCACTTCCTCATCGCCGTGCGACCAGCCGAGGCGCAGCAGGTAGTTGCGGATCGCTTCTGGCAGATAGCCCATGTCGCGGTAGGCATCGACGCCGAGCGCACCATGGCGCTTGGAGAGCTTCGAGCCATCGGGCCCATGGATTAGCGGCAGGTGGCCGAACACCGGTGCGTCCCAGCCAAAGGCGCGGTAGAGCTGGGTCTGGCGGAAGGCGTTGGTCAGGTGGTCATCGCCGCGGATCACGTGGGTCACCCCCATGTCGTGGTCATCGACGACGACGGACAGCATGTAAGTTGGCGTGCCATCGCCGCGCAGCAGCACCATGTCGTCCATCTGCGCGTTTTCCACCGTGATCGTGCCCTGCACCAGATCGTCGATCACGGTTTGGCCCTCCAGCGGGGCTTTCAGGCGCACGACATAGGGCCGGTCTGGCCAATCAGACGCCGGCCGATCGCGCCAGCGCCCATCGTAGCGCAGCGGCTGCTTGGCGGCGGTTTGGGCGGCGCGCATCGCCTCCAGTTCTTCTTGCGTGGCAAAGCAGCGATAGGCGTGGCCGGTTTCGATCAGCTGATGAGCCACTTCCGCGTGGCGGCTGGCACGGGCGAACTGGAACACCACCTCGCCATCATGGTCGAGGCCGAGCCAGTTGAGCCCATCCAAGATCGCCTCTACCGCTTCGGGTGTGGAGCGCGCGCGATCGGTATCCTCAATGCGCAGGCAATACTTGCCCCCGAAATGGCGGGCGAACAACCAATTGAACAAGGCCGTGCGCGCCCCGCCGATGTGCAAAAAGCCGGTGGGCGAGGGGGCGAAACGAGTGACGACGGTCATGGAGGTCCTGACGGGTGGGGAGCGAATGCGTGCGCTGTCCTACCACGGGCCTGACAACGCCAGCGACTGGTATTCGCGTGCCAGATCGGGTTCCCTTATGGCGTGAGCGAGCTTGCTTCTTCGGCGACGATTCCCCGGTCCGCGATTGCCCCGCTGCGCCGGCTGGTGCGCGCCCTCGGGCAGATGGCGCAGTCTGAGCGGCTGCGCTGGCCGCTGTGGTTGCCGACCGGGATCGCCGTTGGGGTTGCCCTCTACTTCGCGCTGCCAGTTGAGCCATCAGCGTGGGTGCCGTGGGTGGCGCTCGCGGTCACCACCGCGCTCGGGCTTGCCTGTTGGTGGACGGATCTGCGGCCGGCCGCCGTGTTGGTGTGGCTGGCTGCCCTCGGCTTTGCGGCAGCGACCTGGCAGACCGCGAGCCTGGCCGCCCCGCAGCTGCAGCGGCGGATCGGGGCTGCGATCGTGGAAGGCCGGGTGATCGAAGCACCGATGGCGACCAATGGGCGGCGCATGCTGCTCGAAGATCTGCGCATCGACGCACTGACCCAGGCCGAGACGCCAAAGCGCGTGCGCATCACCGTCCGGGCAGCCCTGGTGCCAGACGGTCTGGCGCCGGGTGTGCGGGTGACCGTGCGCGCGGGCCTGATGCCGCCGCCCGCCCCCGCGACCCCCGACGGCACGGATTTCCGCCGCTACTTCTTCTTCCAGCAGATCGGTGCCGTCGGCTGGGCTTTGGGGGCGCCGACACTCCAGCCCGCCCCCGCTGAGCTGCCGATGGAAATCCGCATCGCCCAGCTCCGCGCGGACCTGACTGAGCGGATTCGGGCAACCTTGCCGGGCGACACCGGGGCGCTCGCAGCCGCCTTGATCGCCGGTGACCGCGGTGCCTTGTCGGAACCGCTGCAGCAAGCGATGCGCGACAGCGGGCTTGCGCACATCCTGTCGATTTCCGGTCTGCACATCGGCGTGGTCGCAGGCGCGGTGCTGCTCGTACTACGGACCTTGTTTGCGCTCAGTCCGTGGCTCTCTTTGCGGCTGCCGACGCGCAAGATCGCGACGGCTGCCGCGCTGATCGTCGCGTTTGCCTACTGCGTGCTGGCGGGGTGGAGTGCACCGACCCAGCGATCCTTGTTCATGGGCGCGCTGGCACTCGCGGCCGTGTTGCTCGACCGGTTCGCGATCACGGCGCGCACGCTCGCCACTGCCGCCGTGGTGGTGTTGCTGACGGATCCGGAATCCCTGGTCGGCCCATCGTTCCAGATGTCCTTCGCCGCCGTCGCCCTGCTGGTCGCGGGGGCGGAGCGGTTTGGCGGGCCGCTGTTGCAGTGGCGCCGATCGGCGGGTCCGGCGGGCAAGCTTGGGCTCTGGTTGCTGGTGCTGTGCGGCACCTCGTTGCTGGCGACCATCGGCACGGCCCCGTTTGCCGCCGCGCACTTCCAGCGCGTGGCGGTCTATGGTCTGGTCGCCAACCTGTTGGCGATTCCCCTGTCATCGGCTGCCTTGCCGCTGGGGCTGCTCGCGGTCGTGCTGATGCCGTTTGGGTTGGAGGCGTGGGCGCTGGTGCCGATGGGGTGGCTGCTCGACGCCACGATCTGGATCGCTGATTGGACCGCAGCCTTGCCGGGCGCGGTGATCACCACACCGCCGGTGCCGACACCAGCACTCGTGCTGTTTGCGCTCGGCGGCTTGTGGCTGTGCGTCTGGCAGCAGCGGTGGCGCTGGCTCGCCGCAGCGCCGATCGCGCTCGCCGTGCTGTGGACCGCCCTGCCGCGGCCACCCGACATCCTGATCGCGGACAACGGCCGCGGCGTTGCGATCCGCCAGGCCGATGGTAGTCTGGTCATGCTGCCGGGCACCGACCGGTTGGTGGCCTCGATCTGGCGCGGCCGCTCGCCCGATGTGCGGGCCGCTGATCTGACCAGCCGAGACGAGGGCTCACCGCGCTGCGATCGCCTGGGCTGCCGCCAGGTGATCAACGGCTACCGGGTGGCGGTGACCACGGACGCTCGCGCGCTCGGCGATGATTGCCGGGATGCGGAGGTGATCATTGCCCTGGTGCCGACCCGCGGGCGGTGTCGCACCGCGACCCTGGTGATCGATCGCTTTGATCTCTGGCGCGACGGCGCGCATGCGATCTGGCTCTCGCCGGAGCTGCGCGTGGTCAGCCACCGCAGCCACACCGGGACCCGGCCCTGGTCACCTCAACCGCAGCCGCGGCCACGGGTGGCAGGATGGTGATCAGGGCTGATAGCGCAAGCGGTCGAGGGCGCCTTGCAGGATGTAGGCGGCGGCGAGCTTGTCGACGAGCTCGGCCCGGCGTTTGCGGGTCATGTCGGCCTCGACCATCATCCGCTCGACGGCGGCAGTCGACAGCCGTTCATCCCAAAACGCCATCGGCAGTGGTAAGACCGCGTCGAGGTTCTGCTGGAACTGCCGCACGCCCTGGCAGCGCGACCCCTCTGTGCCGTCGAGCGAGACGGGTAGGCCGATGATCCAGCCGGCAATGCCGCGCTGGGTGATGATCGCCTGCAGCTTCGGCACGTCATCGCGGAACTTGCCGCGGCGGATCGTGTCGACCGGCGTGGCGGTCAGCCGCAGCGTGTCAGCGACCGCGATGCCAATAGTCTTGGTGCCGACGTCGAGGCCACCGAGGCGTTGGCCTTGGGTCAATGTCGCCAACTCGGCAAGCGATACCAGTGCCACCGCCGCCTACCGCAACTCCTCCCCCCGCAAGCGGG
>JAAFHH010000177.1 GCA_013297545.1 Alphaproteobacteria bacterium | reverse complement strand
CGGGCATCGGCCGGGCTCCGGCTGTTGGACTGGGCGACCAGGGCTGGCGCGCGGTAGGCGGGCCACCGGCCAGCCCCCATCTCGGCCACACTCGGCGCCTCGGACGCGAGCCGGACCTGATAGATCCAATAGTTGGCGATCATGCGCTCGGCGAACAAGCGGGTCTCCGCAATCGGGATCGCTTCTAGGAACAGCAGCGGATCATCCTGGTGGCGGACACTCGCCTGCAGGCGGGCGAGCGTGCCCTCGCCGCCATTGTAGGCGACCGCGAGGTTGAGCAGGTTGCCGCGCACCCGGTCGTGGGTCAGCAGATAGTCCAGCAGCCGCTCGCCAAGGCCAATGTTGCGCTGCGGATCGCGCAAGGTTTGGCTGCTCAGCTTCGGGTCGCCTGCCATCGCGCGCGCCGTGCCCGGCATCAGCTGCATGAGGCCGAGTGCGCCAGCGTGGCTGCGCGCCGCCGGCTCGAACTGGCTTTCCTGGCGCATGATTGCGAACACCAGGGCCGGATCAATCTGATAGCCGCCGGACGGCATCCAGGGCGGCAGCGGATAGCTCGCCGCCGCATAGCGCACCCCGTGGGTGTGTTCGACCCGTTGGGCCAGCCGCATCGCGAGGGTCGGCATGCCGCCGCGTTCCGCGATCGTGAGTGCCAAGGGCTGCAGCTCGCGCGGTGCCTGCGGGAAGGCGCGGCGCAACTCCGCTTCGGCTAGGGCGACTTGGTCGATCTGGGTCAGCGCCAACGCCCGCCAGAACCCCGGCGCATCGGCGAAGGCTTGGACTTCGGAGATGCCGATGATCGGCAGCGACCAGTCTTCCACCAACGGACGACCCAAGCGGTGACGGGCGAGCAGGCTGTAGAAGTTCGGTCCGATGTCCGCCGCGCGTTCCAGCCACTGCAGCTTCAGGCGCTCCTGGCGGGTCGCGTCGGCGGCGCGTGCGGCCCAGAAGCCAGCGGCCGCGCGCGTCCAGGCGGACGCCGCCGGGCTACCAAACGCGGCGGTGAACTGGCGTAATGCCTCTGGCTTGCGGTCAAGCCGCCAGGCGGCGAGGCCGGCAACCCAGGCGGCTTGCGGCACGTGCTGGACCGAGCGTGCGGCACTGGTCGCCAGCAGCAGCGCTTCGCGGTCTTGGCCGGCGGCGAACAAGTGCATGGCGACGTCAGCGCGCCAGACGTCGACTTGGACCGGGTCGATCGCTTGGATCGAACGCAGGCTTTGCAATAGGTCGAGCGCCGCACCCGGGTTGCGGTCTCGCAAAGCCGCGCGGATCCGGCGCTCAAGCGCTGTCTGTTCTGGGGTGACCGGCGCGGTCGATCGGTAGACCCGGTCGCGCCAGCCGCCATCCTCATCGCTGCCGCCGGTGATGGCAGGGACCGCGGTGGGTGCTGCACCCGCCGTGGCGCCGAGGCGGCGGGCGAGGTGGAACACCTGTGGTGCGGCGGCATGGTCGCCGTACTGGGCGAGCCAGCGCACCAGGTCCGCTCGTTCGACCCGGGCGCGCGGCGCCAAGTAGCGTTCCGCCAGCACGACCCCGACGAGGGCGCGGTCGCCAACACTCGCGATCAAGCGGGTTGCTTCGGCGATGTCACCCCGGCGTTGGGCCTCGAAGGCTTGGCGATAGCGCATCGCGTCGCTCGGCGTCAGCACGGCCGGCAGCTGCTGATCGTCGACATGGGCGTGTGCCAATGCCAAGGGCTGTGCGGCGACGGGAGCCGTGCAGGCCAGCGCCGCAAACAGCGTTAAACCCACTCGACCGCTGGTTTGGCGGCGGGTTTGACGAGTTTGCGAAACTGAGCGCGTTGGGCGGGTCGCTGACATCGGGGTGGGAGATAATCGGAATTCGCAGCGAAATGCAAATGAATTTTCGAATAGGTCACGGCAACACGCAGAAAACCGCAGAATTCCGCGGCATTCAGGGTCGTGGCGGATCGAGTTCTTCGAGTTTTACTTGGATTTCAATCAGATCTCGCCACGCATCGCGTTTTTGCGCTGGGGATCGAAGCAAAAAGGCTGGGTGATAGGTAGGCAATACTGGAATGCTGCTGCCGTCGGTTAGCTGGTGGGTGAACCACCGGCCGCGCAGTTTCATGATTCCTTCGGCGCGCTGTAAAATCGCTTTCACCGCGACTCCACCGGCAATCATAAGCACCTTTGGCCGCACCAATTCGATGTGTCTCAGAACAAACGGCAAACACAGCTGAAGTTCTTGCGGCGTCGGTTGGCGGTTGCCGGGCGGGCGCCAGAACACGACGTTGGAAATGTAGGTTTGGCTGCGGTCGCGACCGATCGCCGCCAGCATGCGGTCGAGCAACTGGCCCGATGCGCCGACGAACGGCTTGCCCTGGCGATCTTCGTCTGCCCCTGGTGCCTCGCCCAGCACCATCAGGGCGGCGTGCGGGTTGCCATCGGCGATCACGGTATTGATCGCTGTCGCCTTCAAGCCACATCCGGTATAGCTGCGAATGGCGTTGCTGAGCGCCTCAAGCGTGCCGGCACTGGCGGCAAGCTCGGTCGGTGGGCCAGTATCGAGTGCGATCGGGGCGGGCGGTGGCGGCGGCGGTGCTGCGGCGATCCGGGACGGTCGCGGCGCTGCGGGTGTGTCCGCTGGTGCGGCTGGAACGGGTGCCTGCAGCCGATTGAGCGGCGCGTCGGCCAGCGTCTCGTCGCAGCCGACGGCGAGGTGCCAGGCGAGCAAGGCGGCTACGGGGTCGGCAGTCTGGGTCGGCACCATGGGTGGACCAAAGAGACCGGCCCCGAGCCTGTCAAGTGCGGAAGGAAGAGCGGATGACGCGCGAGGTGATGGAATACGACGTCGTGGTGGTGGGCGCTGGCCCTGCCGGGTTAAGTGCCGCGATTCGCCTGAAGCAGATCGCCCCGGATGTCGCGGTGTGTGTGATCGAGAAGGGGGCGGAGGTGGGCGCCCATATCCTCTCCGGCGCCGTCATCGATCCGATTGCGCTGAACGAATTGATCCCGGACTGGAAAGAGAAGGGCGCGCCGGTCAAAACCGCGGTTACCCAAGACGAATTCTTGATCTTGACTGAGACCGGCCGCTTCAAGATCCCGAACTGGTCCTTGCCGCCGCTGATGCACAATGACGGCAACTACATCGTCAGCCTCGGCAATCTGTGCCGCTGGCTCGGCGAGCAGGCCGAAGCGCTGGGGGTGGAGATCTACCCCGGCTTCGCCGCCGCCGAAGTGCTCTACGACGACCAGGGCCGGGTGGTGGGGGTCGCAACCGGCGACATGGGCATCTCTCGCTCCGGCGAGCAGCTGGCGTCCTACACGCCCGGTGTTGAGTTGCGCGCGAAGTACACGCTGTTCGCCGAAGGCGTGCGCGGATCGTTGTCCAAGCAGTTGGAAGCCCGCTTCAACCTGCGCGATGGCGTCGAGGTGCAGACCTACGGCATCGGCCTGAAAGAACTCTGGCGGGTCGATCCAGCCCAGCACCGGCCGGGCCTGGTGCAGCACAGCCAGGGCTGGCCGCTCGAGTCGAAGACCGGTGGTGGGTCGTTCCTCTATCACCTGGAAGACGGCTTGGTCGCGGTCGGTTTTGTGGTGCACTTGAACTACCAGAACCCGCATCTCTCGCCGTTCGATGAATTCCAGCGCTTCAAAACCCACCCGGCTGTGCGCGGCACGTTCGAGGGCGGTACCCGCATCTCTTATGGTGCGCGCGCGATCAACGAAGGCGGGCTGCAGTCCGTGCCGGCCCTCGCGTTCGACGGTGGCGCCTTGATCGGCTGTGCAGCGGGCTTTGTGAACCTGCCGCGCATCAAGGGCAGCCACAACGCCATGAAGACCGGCATGCTGGCGGCGGACGCGGCTGCCGCGGCCCTGGCTGAGGGGCGCAGCTGGGATACGCTCAGCGCCTACCCAGAAGCCTACCGCCAGAGCTGGGTGCACGAGGACTTGCGCAAAGTCCGCAACGTGAAGCCGGGCCTGAAGCTCGGCATGTGGCTTGGTACCGTTTGGGGTGGGGCGATGATGTGGGCGGAGACGATCGGCCTCAAAATGCCGTTCACGCTCGGCCATGGCGCGCCGGACCACGCGCGGCTGAAGCCAGCCGCCGAGACGCCGGTGATCGCCTATCCGAAGCCCGATGGCGTGATCAGCTTCGACAAGCTATCGAGCGTGTACTTGAGCGGCACGAACCACGAAGAAGACCAGCCAGTGCACCTGCGCCTGGCCGATCCGCACGTGCCGATCGCCCACAATCTCCCCTTCTACGACGAGCCGGCCCAGCGCTACTGCCCCGCCGGCGTGTACGAAGTGGTGCGCTCAGAAGCAGGCGAACCCCGCTTCCAGATCAACGCCCAGAACTGCGTCCACTGTAAAACCTGCGACATCAAAGACCCGACCCAGAACATCACCTGGGTGGTGCCACAAGGGGGCGGCGGGCCGACCTATCCGAATATGTAACGAGCGTTAGGTAGTGGCTGCGCTTTCGAGCACAGCTGCCACCGCCTCCGGCATCGCGCGGATGACCGCCAGATAACTGCGTGCCGCTTGGTCGGGTCCGCGCCTGCCTTGTTCCCAATCTTGAATGGCGCGCTCCGCCAAGCCGTAGCGTCGCGCAAACTCCGTGCGCGTCAGACCAAGATCGTCCCGCAATGACCGAACGTCCAAGCCAACGCGGTGAATGGAGGCTGGTTGACGCGCACCAGACGCAATCGCCACCGCTTCCTCCGCAGCAGCCAACAGGTCATCGGCTCGATTGATGCGTTTCGTGCTCATGGGCCGACACTGCGGCATTGCCGCAGAGGTCGTCAATGCGGGCTACACGGCTGTTGCACTGCAGCAGAGGATGCGTATAGTGCCGCGCGCTCGGATTGCACCGCTAGGACCGCTCCCTCATGGCTGACCCCAGGTTCGACGTTGTCGGTATCGGCAACGCCATCGTCGATGTCATCGCCCGTTCTGACCAGGCATTCCTGGATGCTGAGGGTCTCGCCAAGAACGCCATGATCCTGGTTGATGAGGCCCGCTCGGCGGAGCTTTACAGCCGCATGGGGCCTGGCGTGGAGATCTCTGGTGGCTCGGCCGGCAATACGATCGCGGCGATGGCCTCGCTCGGATCCACGGTCGCCTATGTCGGTAAGGTGCGCGACGATCAGCTGGGTGCGGTCTATCGCCACGACATGACCGCGCAGGGTGCGCGATTCGTGACGCCGGCGGCGACGTCGGGTGCACCAACCGCACGCTGCATGGTGTTGGTCACGCCAGACGGCCATCGCACGATGTGCACCTACCTCGGTGCCTGCGTCGATCTCGGCCCTGAAGACCTCGACCTGGAAGCGCTGCGCGCGACCAAGGCGGTCTACATGGAAGGCTACCTGTTCGATCCACCGCGCGCGAAGGCGGCGTTCCGCGAAGCCGCCTCGGTGGTGCACGCCGCCGGTGGCAAGGTGGCCCTCACCCTGTCCGACAGTTTTTGCGTCAATCGCTACCTCGATGAATTCCGCGATCTGGTCGAGCACCACGTCGACATTCTGTTCGCGAACGAGAGCGAAGCGCTGGCCCTGACTGGCACTGCCGACTATCAGGCCGCTGTTGCGGCGCTGGTCGGCAAGACCGAGCTTGCCGCGATCACCCGCTCGGAACACGGCTCAGTCGTGCTCGCCGGCAACGAGGTGGTGGCGGTGCCAGCCTATCCGGTTGCCAAGGTGGTCGATACCACTGGTGCTGGCGACCTCTATGCCGCGGGCTTCCTGCACGCCTGGGCGCGCGGCCTGTCGCCGGCCGACATGGCGCGCGCCGGTGCACTGGCCGCGGCCGAAATCATCTCCCATATCGGTGCGCGGCCGGAAACGCCGCTCGCTGATCTGTTCCGTCAGCATCTGCCGCACGCCGTCTGATAAGGACCCACCCCATGGACCGCCGTAACATCGCCATCATCGCCCACGTCGACCACGGCAAGACCACGCTGGTCGACAAGCTGTTGGCGCAGTCCGGCACCTTCCGGGCCAATCAGCAAGTCGCCGAACGGGCGATGGATTCGAACGATCTGGAACGCGAACGCGGCATCACGATCTTGGCGAAGTGCACCTCGGTCGATTGGGAAGGGGTGCGCATCAACATCGTCGACACGCCCGGCCACGCCGATTTCGGCGGTGAGGTGGAACGCATCCTGTCCATGGTCGACGGCGTCGTGTTGCTGGTCGACGCCGCCGAAGGTCCGATGCCGCAGACGAAGTTCGTGCTCGGCAAGGCGCTGCGCTTGGGCCTCCGCCCGATTGTCATCATCAACAAGGTCGACCGGTCCGACGCGCGCGCGCATGAAGTGCACGACATGGTGTTCGATCTGTTCTCGGCCCTTGATGCGTCCGACGATCAGCTCGATTTCCCGACCTTGTTTGCCTCTGGCCGCAATGGCTGGGCGACACCGGATCTGGAGAACGGGGCGCGCGAAAGCTTGACGCCGCTGTTCGAGAAGATCGTCGCCCATGTGCCGGCGCCGAAGGTCGTGCTCGACCAGCCATTCACCATGCTGGCGACCACGCTGGAATACGACCCCTACCTCGGTCGCATTCTGACC
>JAAFHH010000180.1 GCA_013297545.1 Alphaproteobacteria bacterium | reverse complement strand
TCTTTTTTTTTTTTGCGGGCGGAAGCCCAGCGCATGATCGGCATGACCCTGATCACCCACCAGACTGGCCCAGAAGGCCGGCTGGTCAAGCGCGTCTATGTCGAAGACGGCTGCGACATCAAGCGCGAACTCTACCTCGGCCTGTTGGTCGACCGGGCGACCTCGCGGATCACCATCATGGCCTCAACCGAGGGCGGGATGGAAATCGAAGAAGTGGCCGCCGAGCATCCGGAAAAGATTATGAAGGTCGCGATCGACCCGGTCGAAGGCCTGCAAGCCTATCACGCCCGCCAGATCGCCTTCGGCCTTGGGTTAGAGGGCAAGCAGGTTGGGTCCTGCGTCAAGTTCTTGACCGCCATGTACAAGGCGTTCGTCGAACTCGACTGCTCGATCGTCGAAATCAACCCGCTGGTCGTGACTGGCGCGGGTGAGGTGATGGCGCTCGACGCGAAGATGAACTTCGATGACAACGCGCTGTTCCGCCATGCGGAGATCGAAGCGCTGCGCGACGAAGACGAAGAAGACCCGGCCGAACTCGAAGCCGGCAAGCACGCGCTGAACTACGTGAAGCTCGATGGCACCATCGGCTGCATGGTGAACGGTGCCGGTCTTGCCATGGCGACCATGGACATCATCAAGCTCTACGGCGCTGAGCCGGCGAACTTCCTCGATGTCGGCGGTGGTGCCACCAAGGAACGGGTGACCACGGCGTTCAAGATCATCTTGGGCGATAAGAACGTCGAAGGCATCTTGGTCAACATCTTCGGCGGCATCATGCGCTGCGATGTCATCGCCGAAGGCGTTGTGGCTGCTGCCCGCGAAGTGTCCTTGCACGTGCCCCTGGTGGTGCGCTTGGAAGGCACCAACGTGGAGCTCGGCAAGAAGATCATGGCTGAATCTGGTTTGCCGATTACATCGGCCGACAACCTCGCCGACGCCGCCGAAAAGGTGGTCTCGGCCGTTAAGGGAGCACGCTGAGATGGCCGTTCTGGTCGATAAGAACACCAAGGTCATCTGCCAAGGCTTCACCGGCGCGCAGGGGACCTTCCACTCCGAACAGGCGATTGCCTACGGCACCAAGATGGTTGGCGGTGTGACGCCCGGTAAGGGCGGCTCCAAGCACCTCGACCTGCCGGTCTATGACACGGTGGCCGAAGCGGTTGCGAAAACCGGCGCCAACGCGTCAGTGATCTACGTGCCGCCGCCGTTCGCGGCCGACGCGATCTTGGAAGCGATTGATGCCGAAATCGCCCTCGCGGTCTGCATCACTGAAGGCATCCCGGTGATCGACATGATCCGGGTCAAGCGCCGCCTGCTGGGCTCCAAGACCCGGCTGATCGGCCCGAACTGCCCGGGCGTGATCACGCCGGGCGAGTGCAAGATCGGCATCATGCCAGGCCACATCCACAAGCGTGGCAAGATCGGCATCGTCTCGCGCTCCGGCACGCTGACCTACGAAGCCGTCGCGCAGACCACGGCAACAGGCCTCGGCCAGACCACCTGCAT
Organism: Alphaproteobacteria bacterium; assembly: GCA_013297545.1. Classification (GTDB taxonomy): domain Bacteria; phylum Pseudomonadota; class Alphaproteobacteria; order Elsterales; family Elsteraceae; genus RDXE01. Next base: position 4,991 of record JAAFHH010000180.1, on the reverse strand, counting down.
CGGCATCGGTGGTGATCCGGTTAACGGCACCAACTTCGTCGACGCGTTGGAAATGTTCCTGGCCGATCCGGAAACCCAGGGCATCATCATGATCGGCGAAATCGGCGGCAGTGATGAAGAAGACGGCGCGCAGCTGATCCGCGACGCCAAGGTGAAGAAGCCGGTGGTTGGCTTCATCGCGGGTGTCACCGCCCCGCCGGGTCGTCGCATGGGCCATGCCGGTGCGATCATTTCCGGTGGCAAGGGTGGCGCTGGCGACAAGCAAGAAGCCATGCGTCAGGCGGGTATCCGCGTTGCGGCGAGCCCGGCGGCCCTTGGTAAGACCATGTTGGAGTTGATGTCGGCCTAGCGCCGCCCCACTCTCTTCCCACCACAGTTCGTGCAACCTCTCACCTGGCGCGGCAGACCCGTCTGCCGCGCCACCTTTCCAAGGGGCCCCGATGGCCGCGCAGCTCGATCAGAACAGCTTTCTCACCGGCGCCAACGTCACCTACATCGCCGATCTCTACGCCGCCTACTTGAAGGATCCGAAGTCGGTCGCGGCCGACTGGGCGGGGTTCTTTGGCGGCATGGCGGACGACGCGCGCGCGGCCCTCGCGGAGCTGTCTGGGGCATCGTGGGCACGCTCCCGCTCCGCCGTTGTAGGCGTGCCTGATCCGGATGTGAAGCCAGCCCCCAAGGGGGCGAAGCCGGCACCGGCAGCCGTGGTCGACAGCGACCAGCTGCGCCGCGCCGCGCAAGACAGCGTGCGCACCCTGCTGATGATCCGCGCCTACCGCGAACGCGGGCACTTGGAAGCAAGCCTCGACCCGCTGGCGCTGGAAGCCCGCAAGAGCTATCCGGAACTGCAGCCAAGCTTCTACGGCTTCACCGACGCGGACCTGCCGCGTTCGATCTACATCGGCGGCGTGCTCGGCATCCAAGAAGCGAGCCTGCAAGACATCGTCCAGCTGCTGCGTCAGACCTATTGCGGGCGCATCGGTGTGGAGTACATGCACATCCAGGACCCGGAACAAAAAGCCTGGATCCAAGAACGCATCGAAGCCCAGCGCAACCACACCGACTTCACGGTGAAGGGCAAGCGCGCGATCTACGAACGCGTGGTCGCGGCTGAAAGCCTGGAGCGCTTCCTCGACAAGAAGTACACCGGCACCAAGCGCTTCGGCCTCGATGGTGCCGAAGCCGCTGTGCCAGCACTTGAGCAGATCATGAAGCGCGGCGGCCAGCTCGGTGTCACCGACATCGTGCTCGGCATGCCGCACCGTGGTCGGCTAAACGTGCTGACCAACGTATTCCAAAAGCCGTTCCAGGCGGTGTTCTCCGAATTCCAAGGCAATTCGGCGAACCCGGAAGACGTGCAAGGCTCCGGCGACGTGAAGTACCACTTGGGCACGTCCTCTGACCGGGATTTTGACGGCACCGTCATCCACCTGTCCTTGACCGCGAACCCGTCGCACTTGGAAGCGGTCAACCCGGTGGTGGCCGGCAAGGTGCGCGCCAAGCAAATGCAAAAGGGCGACAATGATCGCACGCAAGTGCTGGGCCTGTTGCTGCACGGCGATGCCGCGTTCGCCGGTCAAGGCTTGGTGGCGGAAACCCTGGCGCTGTCCGATCTGCGCGGCTATCGCACCGGTGGCACGATCCACTTCGTGGTCAACAACCAGATCGGCTTTACGACCGCACCGTCCTACAGCCGGTTCACGCCCTACTGCACGGATTTGGCGCTGGCGGTGCAGGCACCCGTGTTCCACGTCAATGGCGATGACCCGGAAGCGGTCGTCCACGTCGCGCGGATCGCGATCGAGTTCCGCCAGCGCTTCAAGCGCGACGCCGTGCTCGACATGGTCTGCTATCGCCGCTTCGGCCACAACGAAGGCGATGATCCGGGGTTCACCAACCCGTTGATGTACAAGGCGATCGCCAAGCACCCCTCGACCCGGGAACTCTACGAGCGCCAGCTGGTCGGCGAAGGCGTGCTGACCCAGACCGAAGCCGATGGCATCGTCGCGGCGATGATGCAGACCCTGGACGAACAGTTCACCGCTGCCACCTCCTACAAGCCGAACAAGGCCGATTGGCTCGAAGGGGCCTGGAAGGGCATGACGGTCGCGACCGATGATGATCGGCGCGGTAACACGGCGGTCTCCATGGAGATCTTGCGCGAAGTTGGCTACGCGATTTCCCGCCCACCGGAGAATTTCGACGTCAACCGCAAGATCCTGCGTCAGCTCGACGCCAAGCGCGCGATGTTCGACACTGGCACCGGGATCGACTGGGCAACCGCAGAAGCACTCGCCTTCGGTACGCTCGCGGTTGAGGGCCACCCAACCCGCCTGTCCGGTCAGGATTGCGGGCGCGGCACCTTCTCCCAGCGCCATTCGGTCTTGATCGATCAGTCGACCGAAGCGCGCTATATCCCGCTGAACAACATCCGGGCCGGCCAAGCACTCTACGAAGTGCACGACAGCCCGCTGTCGGAAGCAGCCGTGCTTGGCTTCGAATACGGCTACAGCTTGGCGGAACCGAAGTCGCTCGTGCTGTGGGAAGGCCAGTTCGGCGACTTCGTCAACGGCGCCCAAGTGCTGATCGACCAGTTCATCTGCTCGAGTGAATCGAAGTGGCTGCGCATGTCCGGCGTGGTGATGCTGTTGCCGCACGGCTATGAGGGGGCTGGCCCCGAACACTCCTCTGCCCGGCCGGAACGGTTCTTGGCGGCGTGTGCGGAAGACAACATCCAAGTCGTCAACTGCTCGACACCCGCCAACTACTTCCATGCGCTCCGCCGGCAGCTGAAGCGCAGCTTCCGCAAGCCGTTGATCGTGCTGACGCCGAAGTCGCTGCTGCGCTTGAAGGCGTGCCAATCGGACCTCGCGGATTTCGGGCCCGACAGCTCGTTCCACCGCGTGCTGGTCGATCCAGTCAAGCTCGACCAGAAGAAGGTCAAGCGCATCGTCCTGTGCACGGGCAAGGTCTACTACGACCTCGCGGCCGAGCGGGAAAAGCGCGGCATCAAAGACGTCGCCCTGGTGCGCGTTGAGCAGCTCTACCCGTTCCCGGCCGGCACCTTGAAGGCCGTGCTGGAAACCTACGGCAAGAACACCGACGTCGTGTGGTGCCAGGAAGAACCCTACAACATGGGCTACTGGTACCATGTCGACCGGCTGATCGAAGGCGTGCTGCAGGAATTCGGCCACAAGGCCGGCCGGCCGCGCTATGTCGGTCGGGTTGCGTCGGCCTCGCCGGCAACCGGCCTGCTGAAGCGCCACACCAAAGAGCAAAACGACATTGTCGACGCCGCGTTGCGCGTCGCCTGACCCATCAGCGAAGGATAAGAGATTATGGCGACGGAAATTCGCGTTCCCACGCTGGGCGAGTCAGTCACGGAAGCAACCGTGGCGAAGTGGCTGAAGAACGTGGGCGACCCGGTGAAGGTCGACGACGCGCTGGTGGAATTGGAAACCGATAAGGTGACCTTGGAAGTCAACGCCACGGCCGCCGGCACCTTGAGCGAAATCCTGGTCAACGATGGCGAGACCGTGGGCGTCGGCGCGCTGTTGGGCTCGATCGGTGGCGCCGTCGCTGCTGCTGCCCCCACCCCCGCACCGGCTGCCAAGCCCGCTGCCGCTCCAGCACCCGCTGCTGCAGCAGTGGAAGCCCCGTCGGTCCGCCGGATCGCGGCGGAAACCGGCATTGATCCGGCTGGTGTTGCTGGTACCGGCAAGGATGGCCGGGTGACCAAGGGCGACATGCTGGCTGCCGCCGCGGCACCTGCACCTGCCCCGGTCGCTGCCAAGCCGGCGGCACCGCGCGCTGAAGATCCGCGTGAAGAGCGCGTGAAGATGACCCGCCTGCGCAAGCGGATCGCCGAGCGCTTGAAGATGGCGCAAAACACCGCCGCGATGCTGACGACCTTTAACGAAGTCGACATGTCGGCCGCGATGGCCTTGCGCGCCCAGTACAATGAAACCTTTGAGAAGAAGCACGGCGTGAAGCTCGGTTTCATGTCGATCTTCACCAAGGCCTGCATCGCAGCCCTCAAAGAACTGCCGGCTGTCAACGCAGAGATCGATGGCGACGAGCTGGTCTACAAGAACTACTACGACATCGGCATCGCGGTTGGCACCGAACAGGGCCTGGTCGTGCCGGTGGTGCGCGATGCCGACAAGCTGTCGTTCGCAGATATTGAGAAGACTATCGCCGGCCTCGGCAAAAAGGCGCGCGACGGCAAGCTCTCGATGGAGGATCTGACCGGCGGCACCTTCACGATCACCAATGGCGGCATCTACGGCAGCTTGATGTCGACGCCGATCTTGAACACGCCGCAGTCCGGCATCCTCGGCATGCACAAGATCCAGAAGCGCCCGATCGTGGTGACCGAGAAGGGCGTGGATAAGATGGAAATCCGCCCGATGATGTACGTCGCACTCAGTTACGACCACCGCATCATCGACGGCCGCGAGGCGGTCACCTTCTTGGTGCGCGTGAAAGAGGCGATCGAAGATCCCGCCCGCCTGCTGTTTGACGTTTGATCGTGCGCCACGAACCGGCTAAGCAGCCCGGATGAGTTTGACCCTGCTGCCGCTGCTCGACCGTCTCGCCACCGCGCGCGTTGCCTGTGTCGGCGACGTGATGCTCGACCGCTTCGTCGAAGGGGTGGTCGATCGCATCTCGCCCGAAGCACCGATCCCGGTGCTGACCGTAACGCGCGAGCAGGCGATGCTGGGCGGGGCCGGCAACGTCGTGCGCAACCTCGGTGCGCTTGGGGTGGAGACCTGCTTCGTCGCGGTCATCGGGGACGATCCGGCAGGGCGCGAAGTGATCCACCTGCTCGGTGCCGAAGACCTGGTCGAGCCGCACCTGCTGATCGCGCCGCAGCGGCCAACCACGATCAAGACCCGCTTCATCGCCGGCCGCCAGCAGCTGCTGCGAGCCGACCGCGAAACCCTGACGCCGATCGGCGATGAACGCGCAGCCGATCTGTTGGCGCGGGC
>JAAFHH010000175.1 GCA_013297545.1 Alphaproteobacteria bacterium | reverse complement strand
GCGCTCGCACGCCTCGGCCCGGCCGGCTTCGCCGCCGCACTCCAGCGCTTTGAGGCGATCGACGAGACGCTCTCCCGGATCGCGAGCTACGCCCAATTGGTCCACGCCAAGGACATGAGCGATGCCGCAATCGGCCGCTTCTACCAGTCCGTGGTGGAACGCACCAATGCCGCCCAGCAGCACCTGTTGTTCTTCACGCTGGAACTCAATCACCTGGACGACGCCGTGCTGGCGCGGTTGATGGGTGGCGAGGCGGCGCGCTACCAGCCCTGGATCAACGCCGTGCGCGCCTACCGGCCACACCAACTGCCCGATGATCAAGAACATCTGCTGCACGAGCGATCGGTCGTCGGGCGCTCCTCCTGGATGCGGCTGTTTGACGAAACGATGGCGGATTTGCGCGTGCCGTTTCGCGGTGATGACCTTACCTCCGCCCAGATCCTGCACAAGCTGCTGAGCCCCGACGCCCGCATCCGGGCCGACGCCGGCCCCGCCTTCGGCCAGGCGTTGGAAGCCAAAGCGCGCACGCTCGCGCTGGTCACCAACACGCTCGCCAAGGAAAAGGAAATCGACGATCGCCAACGCGGCTACGCCCGCGCGATCTCCGCCCGCAACCTCGGCAATCAAGTCGAAGATGAGGTGGTGGATGCGCTGATCGGCAGCGTGCAGCGCGCCTGGCCCGATCTGTCCCACCGCTACTACCGCCTGAAGGCGCGGATGTTTGGGCAGACGACGCTGAATTGGTGGGATCGCAACGCCCCACTGCCATCTGCCGATCAGCGCAGCATCCCCTGGGGGGAGGCACGCGACACAGTGCTTGGCGCCTACCAGCGCTTTTCGCCGGAGCTCGCCGCAATCGGCCGACAATTCTTCGACCGGCCGTGGATCGACGCACCGGTCAAGGCCGGCAAGACCCCCGGTGCCTTCGCCCACCCGGTGGTACCGAGTGCGCACCCCTACCTGTTGGTGAACTATCAGGGCAGCCTGCGCGATGTCATGACGCTCGCCCACGAACTCGGCCACGGCTGCCATCAAGTGCTGGCCGGTGGCCAGGGCCACCTCTTGTCCCAAACCCCGCTCACTCTGGCGGAAACCGCGTCAGTGTTCGGGGAGATGCTGACCTTCCAAGCGGTCCTCGCCGCCGAGACCGACCCCGCGCGTCGAAAGATCCTGATCGCCGGCAAAATCGAAGACATGCTGAACACGGTCAGCCGACAGATTGGTCTGCACTGCTTCGAAGACCGGGTGCATGCTGCCCGCCGGCAGGGCGAGCTGACGCCCGATCAATTGGGCGACATCTGGCTTGGCGTGCAGGCCGAAGTGCTGGGGCCGGCGATCACCCTCGACCGGGACTACCGGATGTACTGGGCCTACATCCCCCACTTCATCCATTCGCCGTTCTACGTCTACGCCTACGCCTTCGGCGACTGCCTGGTGAATTCGCTCTACGCCGTCTACGAGGCCGCCCCCGACGGCTTCGACCGGCAGTACTTGGAGCTGCTGGCGGCTGGCGGCAGCAAACGCCACGGCGAGCTCCTAAAACCCTTCGACCTCAATGCGGCGGACCCCGCGTTCTGGGACCAGGGCTTGGGCCTGGTGCGGCGGCTGATTGATGAGCTGGAGGGGTTAGTGTGAGGCGTGATTTAACACATTGCGCAATCACCAAGCATGGCCTACTTTTTAGCCACACCCGCTGCGCAGCGTGCTGCCAGCCCGAAGGCCGCTGAGGGGCAACCCGAGGCGGCTTTCGCTTGTTCGGGCCATCGGTGTCGCTATGCGCACATGTGTCTATATCGACGGGTAACTGCTGCCAAGCAGTGCCGAGCTCGGCAAACCAATGGGCTGGACCTAGCGCCACTGCCACACTCGGCTACTCTAACAGCGTTTCCACCGCATCCAACGCATCGGCCAACCGCGCTTTCGCGCTGCCGGGGCGCAGCGCCTTCGGCTGGCTGGGCGCTGGTGACCAGGCGGTGACGAACAGCACTTGGATGCGCATCTCCACCCGGCCATCGCTGCGCCCCTGCTGGCTCGCGAGGCGGGCGGCGGCGTCTGCGATCACGGCGCGGCGGGTGAAGTGGCGGGTGCGATCGGTGTTGGCGTTGGTCTCCCCCATGCCGCGCAAATCGCGCATCAGGGCGAGCGCGTTGGGGTAGCTGACGCTCAGTACATCGCTGTCGACCACCGGCAGCGCGAAGCCAGCACGCTGCAGCAGCATGCCGGCGTCGCGCGTATCCACCACCGGCGAGACGCGTGGGCTTGCGCCGTCGAGCACGGCGAGTTCGGCTTCGATCAGCACTTGGCGCAGATGCGCCAAGCTCTCCCCGCCGGCAAACGCGCCTAGGAACAAGCCATCGGGCTTGAGCGCGCGGCGCACTTGCACGAGTGCCCCCGGCAAGTCGTTGGTCCAGTGCAACGCCCCGCACGACACCACCAGATCGAAGGCGTGATCGGCAAACGGCAGCATCTCGTCATCCGCCACCACCACCGGCCGCGCCGCACGCCGTGCCATCGCTTCGGAGAGTTCCGAGCCGATGATGGTTTCGATGCCGCCATGGCCCTGCAGCGCCTGGCTCACGATGCCGGTGCGGCAGCCAAGGTCGAGCGCCAAGGGAAACCGCCCGCGCACATCATCAAGCCGGTCAGCCAGGCGTTCCGCCACTTCGCGAAACAAAAAATCGTGCTCGGCAAACCCCGCCGCCGCCCGGTCGCGATGACGGCGCACAGCATGGCGATCGAACGGCGTGGCACTCATGCGGCGGCTGCTCGTTTCGACAACAGATCGAGGATTTCGGCCGCAGCCACCGGGATGTTGGTGCCGGGCCCATAGATCGCCGCCACACCCGCCGCCTTCAGCATCGGGTAATCCTGCGGCGGGATCACACCGCCACAGACCACCAGAATGTCCCCCGCCCCTTCGGCCTTCAGCGCGTCGATCAGCTGCGGCACCAGGGTTTGGTGGCCGGCCGCTTGGGAAGAGATGCCGACGACATGCACGTCGTTCTCAACCGCCTGGCGCGCGGCCTCGGCCGGTGTGAGGAACAGCGCGCCGATATCGACATCGAAACCAATATCCGCAAACGCGGTCGCGATCACCTTGGCACCCCGATCGTGACCATCTTGGCCGAGCTTCGCCACCAGCATGCGTGGCCGGCGGCCTTCAGCAGCCGCGAAGGTTTCGACATCGGCACGGATCTGCTGGAAGCCGGCATCGCCTTCATAGTGGCTGCCGTAGACACCGGCGATCGAGCGGATTTCGGCGCGGTGGCGGGTGAACTCCGCCTCCAGCGCATCGGAGATTTCGCCCACGGTCGCCCGCGCCCGTGCCGCCTCCACGGCGGCTGCCAGCAGATTGCCAGTGCCGGCGGCGGCCGCGCGCAGTGCACTCAATGCAGCGGCGCACCGATCCTTATCCCGGCTCGCTTTCACCTGCGCGAGCCGCGCCAGTTGGGATGCCCGCACCGCCGTGTTGTCGATGCTCAGCACGTCGATCGGGGTATCCACCTCCGGCCGGTACTTGTTGACGCCGACGATGACATCCTCGCCGCGATCGACCCGCGCTTGGCGGCGGGCCGCGGCCTCTTCGATGCGCAGCTTCGGCATGCCGGCGGCAACCGCCCGGGTCATGCCGCCCATCGCCTCGACCTCCGCAATCAAGCCGCGCGCAGCCTCGGCCAGCGAATGGGTCAAGTGTTCGACATAGTAGGACCCACCGAGTGGATCAACCACCCGGGTGATCCCGGTTTCCTCCGCCACGATCAGCTGGGTGTTGCGCGCAATCCGGGAGGAGAACGGCGTCGGCAGCGCCAGCGCCTCATCAAACGAATTGGTGTGGAGCGACTGGGTACCGCCCAGCACCGCCGCCATCGCCTCCACCGTGGTGCGGATGATGTTGTTGTAGGCGTCCTGCTCGGTCAGCGACACGCCGGAGGTTTGGCAGTGCGTGCGCAGCGCCAGGCTGTCGGTCTTCTTCGGCCCGAACGGCTGGATCAGCTCCGCCCACAACAGCCGCGCGGCGCGGAGTTTCGCGATCTCCATGAAGAAATCCATGCCGATCGCGAAGAAGAACGAGAGACGCGGTGCGAACGCGTCAATGTCGAGGCCCTGGGCCAAGGCGGCGCGCACATACTCCAACCCATCAGCCAGCGTGAAGGCGAGTTCCTGCACCGCCGTCGCACCAGCTTCCTGCATGTGATAGCCGGAGATGGAAATCGAATTGAACTTCGGCATCTCAGCAGCGGTGTAGGCGATGATATCCGCGACAATCCGCATCGAGGGTTCGGGCGGATAGATGTAGGTGTTGCGCACCATGAATTCTTTGAGGATGTCGTTCTGGATCGTGCCGGAGAGCGCGCTCCTCGCCACGCCCTGCTCTTCACCCGCAACAATAAAGCTCGCGAGCACTGGCAGCACCGCACCATTCATGGTCATCGAGACCGACATCTTGTCGAGCGGGATGCCATCGAACAGGATTTTCATATCCTCCACCGAGTCGATCGCCACCCCGGCCTTGCCGACATCGCCTTCGACGCGCGGGTGATCGCTGTCATAGCCCCGGTGGGTCGCGAGATCGAACGCGACCGAGAGCCCCATCTGCCCCGCTTCGAGCGCCTTACGGTAGAACGCATTGGACGCCTCGGCGGTGGAAAACCCTGCGTACTGGCGGATCGTCCACGGCTTGTTGGCATACATCGTTGCCCGCGGGCCGCGCACGAACGGCGCGATGCCAGGCAAGGTGCCGAGGTGGCCAAGCCCCTCCAGATCCGCCGCGGTGTAGAGCGGCTTCAGGCGCAGGCCTTCGGGCGTGGTGGCATTCAGCCGATCCAACGCCTCACCGCGCAGCTCCTTGCCCGCAAGGGCTTCCCACGCTTCCAGCGATGGACGGGTCCACTCAGCCATGCCGCAGTCCTTCTCAGTCACGGGCGACGGGGCAGTGTACGCCGAGCGCGGAGCGGAGGGAAACCGGCGGATGTTACGGTGGGGGTGGGACGGGAAGGATGCGGTGAATGCCGGAGCCTTCCTCATCGCTCTGCACGGGATCGGCGGGGTAAACGCGGCCGCCAGAAGCAATCAACCCGATGGTGACGATGGTATCACCTGGTCGTTCCAACCGGGCAAGGCCACTGGGGGCGGCAACCACCACCGTGGCGCCATGGTTCGAGAGATCCGCGGCCCGCTTGCCAGACCACCGCTTCTCCCCCGTGCCGGTATCAAAAATCGGGCTGAGGATCCAATCCGGCCGGGTCCGATGGATGACTTCCCGCAGCGGCCCATTGTCCCGTTCCAGATCCTCGCAGATCGCAACCAAGATACGGCCAACGCGCGGCAAGTCGATCAGCGTCACGGTCCTGCCGATATCCGTCGCTTCATCGTGCGGCGATGGGTGCTGCGGAGCCTGACCCAGCCATGCCGCGACCCGGTCCTGCGGCACGGCCCACAGCCGCAACTTGTCTTGCGTCCACAGCTCCCGCCCGCCCGGCCCGAGCACATGGACGCGGTTGAACCCGTCGTGGCAGCCGGAGCCTGCGATAACCAAACCGGAGGCCGCCTGGCGCGCCGCGAGGGCTGCGACCAGCGCCAGGTGGGTCTGTGGGTCGACACAGCTCTCCGGCAGCATCACCCAATCAGCCCGATCGAGGCAGCGCAGGGTGCTGGCCACGATCCGCGCCCGCAGCCGCGCATCCGGTTTTGGTGCCACCCGAATGCCCGATCGACCCGGCCCGACCGGGGCTATTTCTTGGAATTCCACCTCATCCGCCGCCTCCAGTGCCGGCACGAAGCCGATGGTGCTGGGCAGCGATGGCGGCCGCAGGAACGGCGGCGCCTCAACGCTGACCGCAGCGCCAGAGATGGTCTTGTCCAGCGTCATCACGCCCAGCAACAGCGCCTGCGGCGCATCGGGGGCGAGCTCCCGCACTCGGTCCCGTTCGAGCAACGGGCCACGGCGCAGCAACAGCACGTCGTCCGTCTCCGCCAAGATCGGGCCGGCCGGGATGCCGCCCGCGAGCCTGCCGAGATGCGCGTGGTAGACCACATGGTCGAGGCCCAGCAGCATCGGCAACACGCCGAGCCAGTGATCGATGCCCCAGCGCCGCGGTTCAGCCGGCAGGGCAGTGATCAGCCCGGTTGCCGCCACCGCCGCCGCCGCGTCGCCGGACGATAACCGCTGCAGCCAGTGCGCGGTCTGCGGCAGCAGATCCCGCACCCCCGACTGCAGAATACGCGCCCGCACCATCGGCCATGGGCAGGCGCTGGTAAGCGCTTGGTATGCAGGGATGGTTTGGCGAAGCAGCTGGCGCATGGCGAACCGGAAGTGGTGTAACGCAGCCGTTCGGTGGCATCAAGTCGCTGGCTGCTTCCGGCGGCGCTTAGGGCGCAGCTTCGTTTTGTAGTACGCTAAGTCTTGTTGCCAGATGGCATTGCTGGGATCGAGCGTGACCAGCCGGTCCACAATCGCGAAGGCTTGCTCGAACGCGGCCCTTGCACCCGCCCTATCGCCCGCAGCCGCCAAGCTGTCGCCAATCTTGTCGTGACTGATGGAAAGGTCCCGCTGCCACTCGGTGTTGCCGGGATCAGCTGCTGCCAGGCGCTCTCGGATCACCAGGCCTG
>JAAFHH010000174.1 GCA_013297545.1 Alphaproteobacteria bacterium | reverse complement strand
CTCCCACCTCCCCCCGCTTGCGGGGGGAGGAGTATGTAGGCGGACCATGCAGCGCAAAGTGATCTTCAAGGGTACCTTCCTGCCGATCCTGTTGGTCACCCCGCAGTTGGTGATCACGGCGGTATTTTTCTTTTGGCCCGCAGGCCAGGCGATCTACTTCTCCGTGCTGGAGCAGGACATGTTCGGCATGTCCTACCAGTTCGTCGGCCTCGACAATTTCACCCAAGTCTTGAGTGACCCGGGCTATGTCGGCTCGCTGTGGACGACGGCGGTGTTTTCGGTTGGGGTGACAGCACTCGCCCTGGTGCCCAGCCTCTACCTCGCGGTTCAAGTCGACCGGGTGCTGCACGCCAAGGGGGCCTACCAGACCCTGCTGATCCTGCCCTACGCGATCGCACCGGCGATTGCTGGCGTGTTGTGGCTGTTCTTGTTCAACCCATCGATCGGCTCGGCCGCCTGGGTGCTGAAGCAGGCGGGGGTCAACTGGAACCCGGTGTTGAACGGCGACCATGCGATGATCCTGGTCGTGCTGGCGAGTGCGTGGAAGCAGATCAGCTATAACTTCTTGTTCTTCTTGGCTGGCCTGCAGTCGATCCCGAAATCGGTGATCGAGGCCGCCGCCATTGACGGCGCCTCCAAGCGCCGGCAGTTCTGGGACATCATCTTCCCGCTGCTGTCGCCCACCACCTTCTTCTTGATCGTCGTCAACGTGGTCTACGCGTTCTTCGATACGTTCGGCGTGATTGACGCCGTCACCTCCGGCGGGCCAGCCAAGGCGACCGAGATCTTGGTCTACAAGGTCTACAGCGATGGCTTTAAGTCGGCCCAGTTCGGATCCTCCGCCGCGCAGAGCGTGATTTTGATGGTGATCGTGATCGCGCTGACCGCGATCCAGTTCCGCTACATCGAACGCAAGGTGCACTACTGATGGTGCGCCGCTTCGATTGGTTCCCACACCTCACGATTTGGATCGGCATCGCGATCACTGCGTTTCCGATCTACCTCGCCTTCATCGCGTCGACCTGGCTGCCGCCGGATCTGGCGCAGGCCCCGGTTCCGGTGCTGCCGGGTCCGCATGGCGCCGACAATTGGGGGCGGGTGCTGTTCGCCGGTGGCACCAGCAAGGTTGGCACCACGCCGGTGCTGCTGATGATGTGGAACAGTTTGGTGATGGCGCTCGCGATCACCATCGGCAAGATCGTGATCTCGCTGTTGTCCGCCTACGCCATCGTGTTCTTCCGCTTTCCCGGCCGCATGGTGTGCTTCTGGCTGATCTTCATCACCCTTATGCTGCCAGTTGAAGTGCGCATTGTGCCCACATACCAAGTCGTCGTCGACCTTGGCATGTTGAACACGTTTGCCGGCTTGACCGTGCCGCTGATCGCATCCGCCACCGCCACACTGTTGTTCCGCCAGTTCTTTTTGACCATCCCCGATGAACTGGTCGAGGCGGCCAAGATCGATGGCGCCGGCCCGCTTAGGTTCTTCAAAGACACGGTGATCCCGCTGTCGATGACCAACATGGCAGCCCTGTTCGTCATCCTCTTCATCTACGGCTGGAACCAGTATCTGTGGCCGCTGTTGATCGCGCCGGATGCCGCCCTCGACACCGTGGTGCTCGGCATCAAAAAGATGATGGGCGGGGTGGATGCCCCGACGGACTGGAATCTGGTCATGGCGACAGCGCTGCTGGCGATGATCCCGCCGGTGGCGGTGGTCGTGCTGATGCAGCGCTGGTTCGTCAAAGGCCTTGTGGATCAGGAAAAGTAATCATGGCACAGGTCACCTTGAACGGGGTTGAGAAGCGCTTTGGCGACACGCAGGTGTTGCACGGCATCTCAACCGATATTCCTGACGGCGCGTTTGTTGTCATCGTCGGCCCATCAGGCTGCGGCAAATCCACGTTGCTGCGCATCGTCGCCGGCCTCGAGACCCAGACCAAGGGCGAGATCCTAATCGATGGCCGCGATGTCTCGGCGCTGGAACCGAAGGACCGGGACATCGCCATGGTGTTCCAGAACTACGCGCTCTACCCGCACATGACCGTGCGCCAGAACATGGCCTACGGCTTGACTATCCGCCGGGTGCCCGCAGCGGAGATCGAGGCACGCGTTGCGCGGGCGGCCGACATCCTGCAACTCGGCCCCTACCTCGACCGCCGGCCGCGTCAGCTCTCGGGCGGCCAACGCCAGCGTGTCGCCATGGGCCGCGCGATCGTGCGGGAGCCCAAGGCGTTCCTGTTCGACGAGCCGCTGTCCAACCTCGACGCCAAGCTGCGTGTGCAGATGCGCGTCGAGATCAAGAAGCTGCAGCGCCAGCTCGGCATCACGGCACTCTACGTCACGCACGACCAGGTCGAGGCGATGACCTTGGCCGATCGGCTGATCTGCATGAATGCAGGACGCGCAGATCAGATCGGCGCGCCGATCGATCTCTATACCAAACCGTCTACCACCTTCGTTGCGGGATTCATCGGATCGCCCGCGATGAACCTGCTGCCGGCCCAGATTTCCGATGTCGGCACTGACATACTGGTCGCTGGTGCGCGCTTGGGCTTGCCAGTGGATCACGGGATTCCGGCTGGTCGGCCGGTTACGCTCGGTTTGCGGCCAGAGCACTTGAGCGCGGATGCCGCCGGGCCACTCACCCTTTCGGTGGATTTGGTCGAAGCCCTGGGGGCGGATACGTTGATCTATGGCGATATCGCACCCGGTATGCAGCTGACCGCCCGCCTGCCAGGTGCCACGCCGGTTGCACTGGGCGAGCGCGTGCCGCTCACCATCGCGCCGGAGAACCTGCACCTGTTCGATGCCACCAGCGGCCAGCGGCTGTAATGCTGCAGTGCGAGATGGTTAACGATCACGACATCTACAATTGTCGACGAAGTGTCAACGACGGGGACTGTGCGTAGTCTGGTGTGATCTTCGTCACGCGCAGTCGATATAGGTAATGTAGTCAATATCGGTGCAGCCGGTCCTGTCCTAGTCTTCTGTCGTACCCGAGCCCCGGGGAGGATCAGATGACTGACAAGACGCGCACAAGCCCCTACACGATCGAACACTTTGGTGACGATGGCTGGCATGTCGTCGACGAGGCGCAGCGGATGGAAACCGCGATGCTGCGCGCCCGCGCGATCTTCCGCCAGAACCCGCAGTGCAAGCTGCGCCTGGTCGCCCGCCTGCAAGAAGGCCGGCGCCGCGCCTGGGATCTGAAGCCGCCGAAGATCAGCCACACCGCCGCCATGCTGGTGCGCGAGCGCGGGCCGGACACCTACACCGAAGTCGCCGAGAAAGCCGACCGAATCGTGCTGGCCGCCAGCCTGTGCATTCTGTCGATGGCGGTGTTCAACGCCTGGCCGCTGGCCTTGAAACTCGGCGGGTTTTAGCCAGCGACCACCGGCGCGTGCCACTGGCACGCGTTCGGCCAAGACCGGCTATTGCCGTGGCACGAGATCTTCAAGACGCCGCGCTAACATCGCCTGCTGTTCCAAGATCAGCGCGAGCTGGGCTGCGACGGCTTGGTCGATCTTGGTGTGCAGGCGAATGATTTCGAGTTCTGCGCGCAGGTTGACTTCGTAGTCCAGGCCGGCTGAGAGGCGATCCTTCGCGGCCTGTCGGTTCTGGCTCATCATGATGATCGGCGCTTGGATCGCCGCCAGCATGGAGAGCACCAGATTGAGAAAGATGAACGGGTAAGGATCGAAAGCCAAATCCCAATGGGCGAGCACGCTGGTGTTGAGCAACATCCAGCTGACCAAAACAACGCCAAAGGTGACGATGAACGCCCACGAGCCACCGACTCGCGCGACCCGGTCCGAAAGCTGATCGCCGAACGAGGATTGCAGGTCGGCGACTTCGGCGGCATGTTGGCTGATTGGCTTCTGGGCCTGGATCCTGCTGAGGACGCGGCGCTCTTCGGCGTCGAGGCTATCGTCACTCTTTTCGAGCAAGGCTTTGGCTAAGTCTTGGATGGGGTGCGCGCTCATACGGACTGCTCCTGCGGTGAGGGAAAGCAAAGCAGTGGCCAGTCTCGGCTCGCTGGCCGCGCTTGCCCAGTCCGACCCGCTGTCTCGCACCGGCGGCAGGGCGGCGGAATCGCTTGGGACCGAAGGGATTGACCGGACCGGCTCTAACCGGGGCTGCCCACCTCGACGTGCCACCACTTCGGCCGCCCGCCCCGATAGGAATGCGTGGTCGGCCGAAGCTCGGCACGGTTCGGCGTGTCGAACACGCCGAGCACGAGGGCAACCACCGGCTTGTCATCGATCGCACCCAGCGTGCTGCCGCAGGTCTGGCAAAACGCGCGGCTGGAGTAGTCCGACGATCGCCAGGTCGCCGGCGCGCCATTTGGCCCGGTCCAAGACACGGCGTCGGCTGGGAACTCCACCCAAGATATCGTGAGTGCACCGCTGTGGCGCTGGCACATCTTGCAGGAGCACGTGTGCGGTTTGGCGGGCGGGCCAAGTGCCTCAAACCGAACACCGCCACACAGGCAACCACCGGAGTACCGTTTGTGCGCCATGCCCCCCCCCTCGCTGCGCTGCTCAGCGCCAGAGGGTGGGGTCGCAGCTCAGCTGTTTCAACAGAGCGGGCCTACGCCGCCGCTGCCGCTTCCCGCCAAGGCTGCAGTGCTTCATCGACGGACGCCGCATGCTGCGGGTCTGGCACGACGACGGTGCCGAGCATGCCATCAGCATCGATCTCGCAGATGCCGATCACCACGCCAGCGCGTTCGACCAGCAGATAGCCGCCGCTGTCGCCGTTGCCGATCGAGGTCAGAATCTCCCGTTCGATCTGGCTTTCCGACAGCGCGCGGCGCCGATCGGTCAGCAGCATGCGCACGAATGGCTGCAGCTGATAGACATCGCTCGCCTGGGCGATCCGGGCGGTCGGGGTGCTATCGGTCGAAGGGGCGGCTTCGCTGGTCACGGGTAAGTGAATGCGATAGTCCCGCCCCCAAGACAAGCATTTCCCGCATCAATCCAGTCAATGTCATGGCTTAACGTTGAGTGCGGTCGATCGGCACGCCCGGCAGCCGCTTGGCGGTGCGATAGACCAGCGCGCTTTTGACATGGGTGACCGTGGGCGCCGCCGTCAGCCGTGTGGTCAGGAAGGCTTGGTAGCTCTCCCAGTCCGCCGCGACGATCTTCAGCAAGAAGTCCGCATCACCCGTCAGCATGTAGCATTCCCGCACCTCCGGCCAACTGGCGACCAGATCCTCGAACGCTTGCAGATCGGCGTCGTGTTGGGACGAGAGGCCCACTTGGGCAAACACCGTGACGGAGAAGCCAAGCTTGGCGGCATCGAGGTTGGCGTGATACCCGCTGATCAGGCCGGCCTGTTCCAGCGTGCGCACCCGGCGCAGGCAGGAGGGGGCGGACACACCGACTCGGTCGGCAAGCTCGACATTGGTCATCCGGCCATCGGCTTGCAGATCGCTTAAGATGGCGCGGTCAATCCGATCAAGCGCGTTGCGGCGCATGGGTCCCCCTCCCGACGCGCAAGAGCTTGCGCAATTTTGTTTCAGTTTACGGAGGGCAGCGTGGCCCCGCCAGCAGCAAAGCGGATCTGGGTGGTGACCGATGGCAAGGCCGGCCACCGCCTGCAATGCTTGGCGCTGGCCGATGCGCTCGGCGGCGATGTCACGGTGCACGACATCGCAGCGCGGGCACCGTGGCGCTGGCTACCGCCGCGGCTGTGGCTTTCGCCCGGCATGGCTGCGCAGACCAAACTCACCCCGCCCTGGCCGGACCTGGTGATCACGGCCGGGCGCAGTGCGGTCGCGGTCGGTGCCTGGCTTGGTCGGCAGGGGGCAGCGACGGTGGCCGTGCAGGACCCGCGCCTGCCGGCAGACTGGTTCGATGCCGTGGTCGCCCCGGCCCACGACGGCCTCGACCACCCACGGGTGATCACGACCCTGGGGGGGCTGTCACGGGTCACACCAGCAGCACTCGCGGCTGGCGAGGCACCCGCGGAGCTGACTGCCCTGCCGACCCCGCGGGTGGCCGTGCTGATCGGCGGCAGCAACGCGCGGTTTCGCTTCGATGCGGCGACGGCAGCAGCCCTAGGCCACCAGCTCGCCCAGCTTGCCGACACCGGCCATGGCCTCGCGATCACCGCATCACGCCGCACGGGTGAGGCGGAGGCCGCCCTGATCCGTGCAGCCCTGCAGGGCCGCCCACACCTCTGGTGGGATGGCACGGGCGCCAACCCGTACCTCGCCTACCTCGCGGCGGCCGATCACATCCTGGTGACCATGGACAGTGTGGCGATGCTGTCGGACGCGGCATCGACTGGCAAACCAGTGCACGGTATTGCCCTGCCCGGTACGCCGGGCAAGTTCGGGCAGTTCCACGCAGCCCTCACGCAGGCGGGCATCCTGCGCCCGCTCACCCTGCCGCTGCAGACTTGGACCTACACACACCTGCAGGAAACCACCCGCGCGGCCGGCCTCCTGGCTGACCGCTTGGGCTGGTAGGCGCTAGCCCGCCATCGGCAGGCGCGCCTGGACGGCGGCCGTGCGGATTGCCTTCTGGAGCTTTTCGAAGGCGCGCACTTCGATCTGACGGATGCGTTCGCGGCTGACGTCGTATTCCTGGCTGAGCTCTTCCA
>JAAFHH010000176.1 GCA_013297545.1 Alphaproteobacteria bacterium | reverse complement strand
CGGCTCGCCCAAGACTTCGCGCAGCGCTACCCGCTGGTCGATGGCCAAGGCAATTTCGGCAACATTGATGGCGATAACGCCGCTGCCTACCGCTACACCGAAGCGCGTCTAACGGCCGTCGCCGAAGCCCTGCTGGAAGGGCTGGCCGAAGACGCGGTCGACATGCGGCCAACCTACGATAACAGCACGGACGAGCCGGTCGTGCTGCCGGCCGCCTTCCCAAACCTGCTCGCCAATGGCTCGACGGGTATCGCGGTTGGCATGGCGACCTCGATCCCGCCGCACAACGCGGGCGAGCTCTGCCGGGCCTTGCTGCATCTTTTGGCGATCCCCGATGCCAGCACGGCCGATCTGGTCCGCTTTGTGCCGGGGCCGGACTTTCCAACCGGCGGCCAACTGGTCGAAGCACCGGACTCGATCCTCACATCCTACGAGACCGGGCGCGGGGCGTTTCGCCTGCGCGCGGCCTGGACCGTTGAAAAGCTGAAAAACGGCACCTGGCAGATCATCGTCACCGAGATCCCCTACCAGGTGCAAAAGGGCCGGCTGATCGAGCGGATCGCCGAGTTGCTGAACGACAAGAAGGTCATGCTCCTCGGCGACGTGCGCGACGAGAGTGCTGAAGACGTCCGCCTGGTGCTGGAACCGAAGGCGCGTACGGTCGATCCCGCCGTGCTGATGGAAAGCCTGTTCCGCTTGTCTGACCTCGAAGTGCGCTTCCCGCTCAACCTCAATGTGCTGGACGCTGACGGCGTGCCGAAAGTGATGGGGTTGAAGGCGGTGCTGGCGGCCTACCTTGCGCACCGCGAGGAAGTGCTGATCCGGCGCACCAACCACCGGCTCGCGGCGATCGACCGGCGGCTCGAAATCCTCGGCGGCTTGCTGATCGCCTACCTCAACCTCGACGAGGTGATCCGCATCATCCGCGAAGAGGATGAACCGAAAGCCGCCTTGATCGAACGCTTTCAGCTGACCGACGTGCAGGCGACCGCGATCCTCGACATGCGCCTGCGCCACCTGCGCCGGTTGGAAGAAATGGAAATCCGCCGCGAGCACGAACAACTGACCGAAGAGCGTGAATGGCTGCACGCCATGGTCCACGATCCCGAACTGCGCCGCGTTGAATTGCGCAAGCAGATCGAAGCGACCGAGAAAGCCTTCGGCTCCGGCGCGCTCGGCGATCGCCGCACGGTGATTGATGCCGCCCCCGAAGCAATCGCGATCCCAACCGAAGCCTTGGTTGAGAAGGAAGCGATCACGGTGCTGTGCTCCGACAAGGGCTGGGTGCGTGCGCTGAAGGGCCACGACATCGACCCGGCGGAGGTGAAGTACAAGGACGGCGACGCACCACGCTTCGTCTTGAAGTGCGACACCACAGACAAGCTGTTGCTGTTCGCCAGCGACGGCAAGTTCTTCACACTGGCGGCCGACAAGCTGCCGCGCGGCCGTGGCTTTGGCGAGCCGGTGCGCTTGATGATCGATCTTGGCAACGACCAGGCGATCGTCGCGTTCGAAGTCTACCAGCCCGGCGCCAAGCGTCTGCTGGTCGCGAGCGACGGCCGCGGCTTCCTCGCCAACGAAGACGATGTGCTGGCGCAAACTCGGGCCGGCAAGCAAGTCATGCTGCCGGGCGACGGGGCGAGTGCGACGCGCTGCCTGGTGCTGGATGGCGACCACGTCGCGATCGTCGGCACCAACCGCAAGCTGTTGGTGTTCGCGCTCAGTGAGGTGCCCGACCTCGCCCGCGGGCGCGGCGTGATGCTGCAGAAATACGCCGGCGGCCAGCTGGCGGACATTCTGCTGTTCACCCTCGCCCAGGGCTTGAGCTACCGCTACGGCGAGAAGACCAAGACCGTGACTGATCTGCGCGCCTGGATCGGCAAGCGCGCGAGTGCCGGGCGTCTGCCGCCGCCGGGCTTCCCGCGCAGCAATCGATTTGGCGGGTGAGTGCCGGCCGGCGGCACCGCCATTTCGCCTTGACCGACGACTGGTACCCATGGTAACAGGCGCGAAGCTGGCGAGGTGTTGTGGCTCAAGCACAAAGCAACCAGCTGTTTCGTAGAGTAGAGGGCGTAAAGAGCGGCTCCTGCCGCAATGACTGGATTGTTCTTGCGCTCCGATTAGCAGTCTTGGCAAAAAACAATTGCTAGCTGAGCAGCGAACAGCAGCCTACACGCCCCTGGAGAAGACCTTGGCAAACAGTTTCAATCCCCTGTCTCATCGCCTTCTTCTCAACGAGCCCGAGTTCCTAACCGATATCGAGAGTTGGCAAGAACACATACCATTTGCCTTTTATTTGACTGAGATCCTGCAGCCACGCAGTTTTGTCGAGCTTGGCGTCTTTAAGGGTGATTCTTATTGCGCATTTTGCCAAGCAATCAGCGCTCTGAACCTTGGCACCCGTGCCTATGGCGTCGACACCTGGGCTGGCGACAAGCATGCTGGGTTCTACACCAGCGTCGTGTTAGACGAACTGCAGAAGCATCATGATCCGCGGTATCATCGGTTCTCTCGGCTGCTGCAAACGACCTTTGATGAGGCAGCCGAGAGTTTTGCTGCGGGGAGTATTGATCTGCTCCATATTGATGGTTTGCACACCTACGAGGCTGTTCGACATGATTTTGAGACTTGGCTCCCAAAACTGAGCGATCGTGCTGTTGTGATCTTTCATGACACGAACGTCCGGCATGGCGACTTTGGAGTTTGGCGTTTCTGGAGTGAAGTGGTTCAGCAGTATCCTGGCTTCGACTTTGTCCATGGCAATGGCCTGGGTGTGCTTGCTGTCGGCACTGCGGTCAACCCCGAATTCCTCGCCTTCATCGAAGAGGCCAAGCGCGAAAACAGCAATCCGTTGGCGTTTTTCGCAGAGTTTGGGCGCCGTATTCTGCTGTCCGGGCGCGAGCAGCGGCTAACCCATGAAGTTCAGATTCTGCGCGACGAAATCGCCAAGGCCCGCTACTCGTTTGAGACGCTGAGCGACGAGCTGCATCGATTGAGGGCAAAGGCCTTCGAAGCTGACGCACTCAGAAAAGAAACTGACGCACTCAAAAAAGAAGCACATAACTTGCGGCGGTTCTCGTCCGATCAAGAGCGGGCGTTGCATCAAGCACGGACCGATCTCAGTCACCGCTCGAGCCAAGTGGCAGCGATGCTCGCGTCAACCTCTTGGCGACTGACCGCGCCAATCCGGGCTTTTGGGCGCGAGTCTGGGCGGGTGAAGGCACTTCTGCCGCTGGTCGTGCGCGGAACGAAAGCCGTGGTCAAGAACCCTCGGTTGCTGCTGACCCTGGCCAAACAGGGCCATACCACCTGGCAGCGAAGCGGCGTCTCGGGGGTCGTCAGCGCGGTGAAGAAGCGCCTGGCACCGCAGTCTCCTGCGCAGACGGCGACACCCAACATTCGGCGCGCTGAGATCCAGTCCAGCGATGCGGCCGCCCGCATGCGGATGCGTGCAGCGATCGACGGGTTCGCGCTGCGGCCAACCATCTCGATCATCATGCCGGTCTATAACACCCCAATCGCCTTGCTCAATCGCGCTGTCGAGTCCGTGCGCGCCCAAGCCTACGTCGACTGGGAATTGTGCATTGCCGACGACGGCTCACCCAACGCTGATGTCGCCCGTCACGTGCAGCAATTGCCGACCCTCGATAGCCGTATCAAAGTCACCCGTCTTGAGCAGAATGCGGGTATTTCTGGAGCGAGTAACCGGGCACTGGAACTCGCAACTGGAGACTTCGTCGCCTTCCTGGATCACGATGACGAACTAACCGATCGCGCCCTCTTCGAATGCATCGCAGCGCTGAACAGCCAGCCGGACCTCGACGTGCTGTACTCGGACGAAGCGAAGATCGACATGGACAACCAACTGCTTGAACCCGTGTTCAAGCCGGATTGGTCGCCGGAACTCTTCCGCGGCGTTATGTATGTCGGCCATTTTCTGTGCGCCAGACGCTCGATCGTGCACGCGGCAGGCGGCTTCCTGTCCGCGTTCGATGGCGTGCAGGACTACGAACTGATGCTACGGATGAGCGAGCTGACACCGAGGATCCGGCATATCGCGAAGATCCTCTACTGTTGGCGGGCCGCTCCAGGGTCGATAGCGGCGGCGAGCGATGCGAAATCGAATATCGAGCAGCGTCAGGCGGCCGCGGTTCGCGCCCACCTCGACCGCCTCGGCATCGCCAGCATTGCGACCAGCCACCCAACCCTACCGCACCGGGTGATACTGAAGCCGGCCGCACGCAGCGTGTGGCCGCTGGTCAGCATCGTCATCCCCAGCAAGGATGCGCCAGACTACATTGGCCGGTGTCTGCAGTCGATCTTCGGCGTCTCTACCTACCCGAACATTGAAGTGATCGTGGTCGATAATGCGACGACCGATCCAGCAGCGCTTGCGATCCTGCAGCAGCATCCGATCCGCATCGTCCCCTTCAATGAGCGCTTCAATTTCTCGCGGGCAGTGAACGCCGGTGTGGCGGCAGCAACTGGTGACTATGTCGTGCTGCTCAACAACGACACCGAAGTGGTTACCCCCGACTGGCTGCAGACGATGGTGTCGCTGTTCGACGCCAAGGATGTCGGTGCGGTTGGCACGCTGCTGCTGTATCCTGATCGAACGGTGCAGCATGCCGGGGTCGTATTGGGGGCGCGCGGCACGGCTGATCATGTCATGCGCGGCTTCCCGAGCGACGTCGATGGCTATGCGGGCTCGCTGTCTTGCACCCGCGAGGTCAGTGCGGCAACCGCGGCCTGCTTGATGGTGCCGCGCGCGCTCTATCATGAGTTTGGTGGCCTCAGCGTCGATTACCGGACAATCTACCAAGACGTCGACCTGTGCTTGAAACTGCGCAGCCGCGGCTACCGCGTTCTGTGCACGCCTCGCGCGGTATTGATTCACTATGAAAGCGTTTCGCGGGGGACAGCATATGATGCCTTTGACCGGGCATTGTTGCTGGATGTCTGGGGCGATACCATTTCGGCAGGCGATCCTTATTACAATGCCATGCTATCGCTTGAAACATGTGACTACACCCCACTCTGACCACTTGCCAGACCATGAGGCCAGCCATGAACATTCTGTTCGTTAACTATCATCATTTTGCCTCGAACAGCGCCATTCACATCTTCAATCTGGCAAATCGGCTGGTTGAGCGCGGGCACGCGTGCGCCGTTGCCGTGCCCGACAGCATCGATACCGTCGCCTCTTTAGGGACTGCGCGCTTCAAGCCGGTAACCTATGACGATGTCCGCGCCGGCCGCGAGATGTTTGACGGCGGCGGCGTGCCGGATCTGCTGCACGCCTGGACCCCGCGCGAGCGTGTGCGCCTGCTGACCGAAGCAGCCGCGCGGCGCTGGGGCTGCCCCTACTTCGTCCACCTCGAAGACAACGAAGACCTGATCGCCGCGACCACCCTTGGCGTCTCGACCGCCGACCTCATGGCCCTTTCGCCGGCGGTGCTGGACGCGGGCATCCATGATGGCCTGTCGCATCCCCACGCCTACCGGCGCTTTCTTGCCGGTGCTACCGGCGTCACCGTCATTATCGATCGCCTCCAAGAGTTCGTGCCGCAAGACGTGCCCAGCACAGTGATCTGGCCATCCTTCGACGATGACCTGTTCAAGCCGATGCCAGCCGATCAGAATCTGCGCCTTGCCCTTGGCATCGCCCCGGAAGAGCGCGTGCTGGTCTATCCGGGCAACACCCATGGCACGAACATCGGCGAGGTGCGCAGTCTCTATCTCGCCGTCGACATCCTCAATCGCCGGGGCCTGCGGGTGAAGTTGGTCCGCATTGGCGATGACATCGCCGATCCAATCGGTGACGATCTGGCCGACATCCGCAGCAATCTCGTGTTTGCTGGCCGCAAGGCGCACACCGCCGTACCGCCGTTCCTGGCCCTGGCCGACGTGCTGGTGCAGCCGGGGCGCAGCGATGCGTTCAATGACTTCCGGTTCCCATCAAAGGTGCCAGAATTCTTTGCCATGGGTAAGCCCGTTGTCCTGCCCCAATCCAATATTGGATTGGTCGTAGAAGACGGTGTTGAAGCGATCGTGTTGAAAAACGGCCATGCCGCTGAAATCGCCGATGCTGTGCAGGCGATCCTCACCGATGATAAATCGGCTGCAAATCTAGCACGCGGCGCATCTGCTTTTGCAGAACGGGCGTTTAGTTGGGATAGGAGTACCGAGATGCTTGAGCGGTTTTGGAAACGCACGCTCAACCGGCTGACCCGCCCGAGCGATGCGGCGGCGCTTAAGACGATAGTGGCGCGCTACGCGGATTTTGCGGTGCCGCCGATCAGCTACGCGACCGTGCGGGACTATTGCGACAGCGTCGACCATATGCCCGCACTGGCCACCATCAACCGCGATATGAAAGATGCCCAGCGCTGCTGGATGCTCAAAGCCTTGCTCGGATCGGTAAAGCCCGGCGGCACGTTGTTGGAAATCGGTGCTGGCACGCCGCTGGTCGCAGACTTGCTGGCGCGCGCCGGCTATCAGGTCTGGGTGCTGGATCCCTATGACGGCCGCGCCTCTGGCCCAAAGGAATTGAGCTACTTCCGCGCAAAGTATCCGCGGGTCAGAGGCGC
>JAAFHH010000173.1 GCA_013297545.1 Alphaproteobacteria bacterium | reverse complement strand
GTGACGAAGCCCAATGCCGCGATCATGACCGGTCAGCTCGCGGCCGGTTGGGCGCCATCGGCACCCTATGATGCGATCGTGCTGCAGGGGGCGGTCGCGGCGGTGCCCGATGGCTTGTTCCAGCAGCTCACCGATGGCGGGCGCCTGATCGCCGTGGTGCGGCCAACCGCCGCGACCGGCCAGGCAGTGCTGTTCACCAAGCACGGCGCCGCGATCTCCAAGCGCCCGCTGTTCGATGCCTCGACCCCGGTGCTGCCGGGCTTCGAGAGCCAGGGCGGGTTTCGCTTCTGATGCAGGACGTCCAGCGCGACCCGGCTGCAGTGGCAGCGATGCGCGCGGCGGGCGCAGTGATCCTCGACGTTCGCGAGCCGTGGGAAGTGGCCTTGGTGGGCCTGCCGGGGGCGATCACCATCCCGCTCGGCCAATTGCAGCAGCGCTGGCAGGAAGTGCCGGATGACCAGCCGGTGGTGGTGGTGTGTCACCACGGCATGCGCTCCCTGCAGGCAACGCTGTTTTTGCGCGCCCAGGGCTGCCAGGACGTCTTCAATCTGATGGGCGGTATCGACGCTTACGCTGTTACCGCCGATCCCAGCCTTGCACGCTATTGAGAGGCCGGGCATGGCGCTCGCGCGGAAACGATGATTGACTGGACGCGAGATCGTGCCAGTTTGACGCCGAAGCCCTTTGGCAGTTCGTGGGATTGACGATGCTCCGCCGCTCCGCCGCCTTCGCGAGATCCGTGTTTGTCGCTGCCGCTCTGGTGGGCTCCACCGCGTTGGTACCGGCCGCCACCGCACAGACGCTGGAAGAAGCGCTTGCGTCCGCGTACACCAACAACCCGCAGCTCTTGGCGTCGCGCGCCCAACTGCGCGCCACCGACGAACGGGTGGCCCAGGCCCGCGCCGGTTGGCGGCCGACTGTCACCCTGAGCGGCACGGCCGGCTATTCGCGCACCGAACGCCAGAACGTCACCACCGACCCGGTCGAACTGCAGCCGCGCACCGGGACGCTCAGCGTCTCCCAGCCGCTGTTCCGCGGCTTTCGCACCACCTACGGCACCCAGCGCGCGCGCAACGAAGTGCAGGCGGAACGGGCGCGGATGTTCTCGGTCGAGGCGCAGATCTTCCTCGATGTTGCAACCGCCTATCTAAACGTGCTGCGCGATGCGGCGGTGCTGGAGCTGACCGCGTCCAACGAAGCCGTGCTCACCCGCCAGCTGTCGGCCACCAACGACCGGTTCCGCGTCGGTGAAGTTACCCGCACGGACGTGAGCCAAGCCGAATCCCGTGTCGCCGGCGCGCGCGCCGATCGCATCGCTGCGGCCGGCCAGCTGCAGGCCTCGACGCAAGGCTATGAACGCCTGCTGGGGGCGAGCCCGCGCGGCTTGGTCGCACCCGCCGTGCCGACCGGTCTGCCGAACAGCCAAGAAGAAGCGCAGTCGGCTGCGATGGCATCGAACCCGATCGTGCTGGCCGCGCAATTCGATGAAGCAGCGAGCCGGGAGGCGATCGACGAAGTGCGCGGCGAACTGCTGCCCTCCGTCAACCTCGTGGGCGAACTGACCCAGCAGCGCGAAGTGCAGATCGGCGGCAGCCAAACCAACATCGCGCGTGCGACCGTGCAGGTCTCCGTGCCGCTCTATGAGGCGGGTTCGGTCTACAGCCGGGTGCGCGCCCAGCGCCAGACCAACAGCCAACGCCAGATCCAGATCGAACAGCAGCGCCGGGTTGCGTCGGAAAGTGCCGCTGTCGCCTACCAGCAGCTGAACACGGCGCGTGCCCGCCTGGTGTCGCTGGCAGCCCAGATCCGCGCGGCTGAAATCGCGCTGGAAGGCGTGCGCCAGGAAGCCGCTGTTGGCTCGCGCACCGTGCTCGATGTGCTGAACGCCGAACAGGAACTGCTGAACGCGCAAGTCTCCTACGTCCGCTCCCAGCGTGACGAGTTGGTGGCGGCGTACACGGTGCTCGGTG
This sequence comes from Alphaproteobacteria bacterium, assembly GCA_013297545.1. Lineage (GTDB taxonomy): Bacteria > Pseudomonadota > Alphaproteobacteria > Elsterales > Elsteraceae > RDXE01. The sequence continues at coordinate 4,646 of JAAFHH010000173.1, read as the reverse complement.
CCATCGGTCAGTTGGGTGCGCGCCAGCAACAGCTGCCGGTCGAGCTCTATGACTTCGAGGCGAATTACCGCGATGTCGAAGGGCGCTGGATCGGCACGGATGCCAATACCATCGCTCCGCCACCCCGGCGCTAGCGGAATCGGACCGAATCTGCCGGTCAGCATGCGGTTGGCCCTCGCGTTGGCGCCGGCTTTGGCTTAGCGTTTAGCGGCACGCCAGGAGCAGTCGAGACTACGAATGAGCGATTCGAAAGCGCAAGCGCAGCAAGCCGAACCGTCGATGGAGGAAATCCTCGCGTCGATCCGGCGTATCATCTCCGAAGATGGCGAGCCTGGCAAAGACGCCAAGCCGGCCGCCGCTGCGATGTCAGCACCGCCACCGCCGCCGCCACCAAAGCCAACCTTCGACGACGATGTCTTCGATCTGACCGAACGGGTCAGGGACGACGGCGCGGTGCAGTCGATGGGGGCATCACCCGGCGCGTTCGCGGTTGACCTTGATTTCGACAAGCCGATGGACCTGACCGATCCGTTGGATGATCCAGAACCCGCACGCCCGAGCTTCGCCATGGATCACGATGATTTCGCCGATGGCCTGATGTCGTCGCGCGCAAGCCTTAGTTCTGCCACTGCGTTTGCCGCACTGGCCGACCTTGACGATCCAGAGCCAGAGCCCGAGCCGATGCGCCATTCCGGCGGCATGCAGACACCCTATGGTCTGGAAGACCTGGTGAAGGATGCGCTGCGGCCAGTCCTCAAGGAATGGTTGGATCAAAACCTGCCGCCGATCGTCGAAGAATTGGTACGCCAGGAAATCCAACGCGTCGCCCAGCACGGACGTCGACGCTAGCTTCCGCCCGCCAGCCTTTTTGGATGAGACGCGTGGCGGGAGAGATCCCGCCGCGCTGGAGCCCGTTCTACCATGACTGACACCACCCTCGACAAAACCTTCGAGCCTGCCCGCATCGAAGCCCGGCACTACCCGCGCATGGAAGCAACGGGTGCGTTCACCAGCACCACGGAGGGCAACGCCCAGCCGTTCTGCGTGATGATGCCGCCGCCCAACGTCACCGGTGTGCTGCACATGGGCCACGCGTTTACGATGACGTTGCAGGACATCTTGACCCGCTATCACCGCGCCAAGGGCCGGGCGGCACTCTGGCAGCCGGGCACCGACCACGCTGGCATCGCCACGCAAATGGTGGTGGAACGCCAATTGGCCGCCGCCGGCACGTCGCGCCAGAGCCTGGGGCGCGAGGCGTTTGTCGAGCGGGTGTGGCAGTGGAAGGCTGAAAGCGGTGGGACGATCACCGAGCAGCTAAAGCGCCTGGGCGCGTCGTGCGATTGGGACCGTGAACGCTTCACCATGGACGAGGGCCTGTCGCGCGCCGTCACCAAAGTGTTCGTCGAACTCTACAACCAAGGCCTGATCTACAAGGACAAGCGCCTGGTCAATTGGGACCCGAAGCTGCACACCGCGATTTCCGACCTCGAGGTCGAGACGCGCGAAGTGAAGGGCAGCCTCTGGTACATCGACTACCCGATCGAGGGCAGCGACCGGGTGATCACGGTCGCGACGACGCGGCCAGAAACCATGCTGGGCGATACCGGCGTGGCCGTGCATCCGGACGATGAGCGCTACCAAGACCTGATCGGCCGCTTCGCGATCCTGCCGCTGACCGGCCGGCGCATCCGGATTGTTGGGGATACCTATTCCGATCCGGAGAAGGGCACGGGTGCGGTCAAGATCACGCCCGCGCACGATTTCAACGATTTCGAGGTCGGCCGGCGCCACCAGTTGGCGCAGATCAACATCCTCGATCGCAACGGCTGCCTCGACCTCGCGGGCAATGCAGCGTTCCTGGAAGGGCTACCGCCAGCCGACGCAGAAGCCGCAATCCGTGCCTTCCATGGCCACGACCGCAGTGTCGTGCGCGAACGCGTGGTCGAGCTGCTGACCGAACAGGGCCGCCTCAACAAGATCGAGCCGCACACCAACCAAGTGCCGCACGGCGACCGGTCCGGCGTGGTGATCGAACCGTGGCTGACCGATCAGTGGTACTGCGACGCCGCCACCCTCGCCAAAGGCCCAATCGCGGCGGTGGAAGATGGTCGTACGGTGTTCGTCCCGAAGAACTGGGAGAACACGTTCTTCGAATGGATGCGCAACATCCAGCCCTGGTGCATCAGCCGCCAACTTTGGTGGGGGCATCAGATCCCGGCTTGGTACGGGCCGGATGGACACGTGTTCGTCGCGGGCGATGAAGTGGCCGCCCAAGGAGACGCCGATCGGCACTACGGCCAGCCGACGGCACTGACCCGCGATGCCGATGTGCTGGACACTTGGTTTTCCTCCGCACTCTGGCCGTTTTCCACTCTCGGCTGGCCGGATCAGACCGCGCATCTGCAGCGCTACTATCCCGGTGACGTGTTGGTCACCGGCTTTGACATCATCTTCTTCTGGGTCGCCCGGATGATGATGATGGGCATGCACTTCATGGGCGATGTGCCGTTTCGCACGGTCTACATCCACGCACTCGTGCGCGACGAGCGCGGGCAGAAGATGTCGAAGTCCAAGGGCAACATCATCGATCCGCTGGATCTGATCGAACGCTACGGCTGCGACGCGCTGCGCTTCACGATGGCGGCCCTGGCGGCCCCTGGCCGCGATATCAAGCTCGCCCCCGCGCGCGTGGAGGGGTACCGCAACTTCGCGACCAAGCTGTGGAACGCCAACCGCTACGCCCGCATGAACGGCTGCGTGCTGCCGGAGGGCTGGGACCCGGCTTCTGCCACGCTCGCGGTCAACCGCTGGATCATCGGCGAAGTGGTGGCCACTGAGGCCAAGCTCACCCAAGCGATCGAGGCCTACCGGTTCAATGATGCGGCGGCATCACTCTACCAATTCGCGTGGAACACGCTGTGCGATTGGTACCTGGAGTTCACCAAGCCAATCCTGACCGGGGACGCGGGGGCAGCCCAAACGGAAACCCGAGCCACCACCGCCTGGGCGCTCGAGCAAGTGCTGCGCTTGCTCAACCCGATCATGCCATTCATCACCGAAGAGCTGTGGGGCGAGGAACGGGCGATGCTGCTGGAGACCAGCTGGCCGGTCTATCCGCCCACCCTGGTCGACCACGCAGCAACCGACGAGCTCGGCTGGCTGGTGCGCCTGATCACCGCGGTGCGCGCCTTGCGTGCCGAGCTGAATGTGCCGGCCGGCACGCAGCTTGGCCTCGCAGCGCTTAGCGTTGACGAAGGCACAGCGCAGCGCATCACCCAGCACGGCCCCGCCCTGCAGCGCCTGGCGCGCGTTGAAGCGCCAACCCTGGTCGAGCACGCGGTGCCGGGCACCGTGCAGCTGGTGCAAGATGGCGTCACCTGGTTCCTCGACCTCAAGGGGTCGATCGACACGGCCGCCGAGAGTACCCGGCTTGGCAAAGACGTCGCCCGACTGGAAAAGGATATGGCCAAGCTCGACGCCAAGCTCGCCAACGCAGACTTCCGCGCCAAAGCCGATCCGGCCGTGATTGAGGATACCGAAGAACGCAGGACTGAAACGGCAGACCAAATCGCACGCCTCAGGGTTGCGTTAGAGCGCTTGCAAGTACTAGGATAGTATTGCGCCTTTGCCATCTGAGTGCCACAATCCGCATAGGGTCAGGCCGCTTGATGCTTTAGACCCGAAGTAACATGTGCGGCGTCCGCCATTGCATTCGGAGACACGGTGTCATGGTCACTTTGGCGGGCTTAAGGCTGCGCACTCAAATCGCGATCGTTGTCGTGCCGTTGTTGCTGGGGCTAATTGGCCTTGCGGCTTATCTGGTGCGCGAACGCGTGGGCGAACGCGACAGCCTGACCTCCTTCGAGCAGATCGTTGATGGTCTGCAGCAGATGTCAGCCCTGGTGCACGAGTTGCAAAAGGAACGCGGCACCACCGGCGTGTTCGCGGGCAGCCGGGGGGCGAGTTTCCGGGCGGAACTGGCCGCACAGCGCGCGGTGGTCGATCCGATGACGGCCAGAGTATCGGCGCACTTCGCCAGCCTGGATCTGCGCGGTGCACCGGCGACCTTTGCCCCAGTGTTTGCAACCGCACAGCAACGCCTGCAGGGCTTGGCGGCCCATCGCCAGCAAACCGATGCCTTGTCGAACACGCCGAATGAGGCAACCGGCTACTACACCCAGACGATCGCAGCGCTGCTCGACTTGGTGCCGCCGCTGAGCCAGATGAGTGCAGACAGCGGCGTCGCCTTGCTGGTGCAGAGCGCGCTCGCCTACATGCAGGCGAAAGAACGCGCCGGCCAAGAACGAGCGGCCGGCTCGGCCGGGATCTCGGCAGGTCGTTTGGATCTGGCGCAGCTGCGGCGCTTCCAGTCCGTCGGGGCGGAACAGGAAACCTACCTGCGGGTGTTCGCCTCGCTCGCGACCGAAGCCGACCGCGCCTTCGCCGCCCGCACGGTGGCGGGCCCGATTGAAGAGGCGGTGGTGCGCATGCGGGCGGTCGCGATCGACAGCCACACCTCGGGCAACACCGGCGGCTTGACCGCGGCCGAGTGGTTTGACGCGACCACCAAGCGCATCGACTTGTTTCGCCTCGTGGAAGAACACCTGACCAAGCGGTTGGAAGCCGAGCTGAAGCGCCGGATC
>JAAFHH010000172.1:4666-6635 GCA_013297545.1 Alphaproteobacteria bacterium | reverse complement strand
CGCAGCACCCGCAAGCCGATCGAGGTCAATCGCAAGGTCAGTTTCGATGGTCGAGAGCGCTGCCTGTCCAGCCGACGAGGGCGATTCAATGTAAACCCGCACGAGCCGGCGATGCTCCTTCAGTCGTTCGCCAGCAATCAAGGTTTCAATTGCGGCGCGAGCAGTGATTGATTGCGCATCAATGTCGCGCACCATCGAGCTGATAGAGCGTTGGGCGATCCCGGCCACTGCGACCAAACCCGCCATCACAGCGGCAAAGCCGATCATCAATTGGCCACGGATTGACACTCGCGACAGATTTGCGTGCATTTCGCGTTCCTCCCCTCGGGTTGCGATTCTGTGACGCGCCCGCTTTTCTTATCAGGCAAAGCAATCGCTTATGTCAATCCGGAAAGTCATTCCGCTATCGAAAAGGCGTTTCACCTCAAGCTGGCCCACCTTGGCTGCTGCAGTAATCAGCACGGGGAAGGGTTTGATGGTTAGGGTTGGGAAAAGGCAGTTAATGCCACTCTATGACGAACATTTGGTGTCTCTACCGAGTTCTGCAGCCTCTTGCGATATCAAATATTGGCTGTGCAATCCTTCTGCTTTTTATGCGCTGCGCTCAAGTGCAACGGCAATGCCCTGGCCCACACCCACACACATCGTGGCAAGAGCATAGCGGCCTTGCCGGCGGGCGAGTTCCAGCGCTGACGTGCCGGTGAGCCGCACGCCCGACATGCCAAGGGGATGGCCAAGCGCGATTGCGCCGCCGTTTGGATTGACGTGAACCGCATCCTCCGGGATGCCGAGTCGGCGCAGCGTTGCGATCCCTTGGCTCGCGAACGCTTCATTCAGTTCGATGACGTCGAAGTCGGTCGGTGTCAGCTTCAGCCGCGCGCAGAGTTTTTCAGTGGCTGGCCCGGGGCCAATACCCATGATCCGCGGGGCAACGCCCGCGGTCGCGCCACCCAGGATACGGGCGATTGGGATGAGGCCATGGCGCTTAACCGCCGCCGCAGACGCGATGATCAGGGCCGCCGCGCCGTCATTCACACCAGAGGCATTGCCAGCCGTGACGGTGCCGCCCTTCCGGAACGGGGTTGGCAGCTTGGCGAGCGCCTCGAGCGTGGTTGCGCGGGGGTGTTCGTCGCGCTCGACCAGCGTGGGATCACCTTTGCGCTGCGGGATCGCAACTGGCGTGATTTCTGCTGCCAGCACGCCGCTGGCAATCGCCGCTGCAGCACGGGTTTGCGAGGCAAGCGCGAAGGCGTCTTGCGCCTCGCGCGAGACGCCAAAGTCTTCGGCGACGTTCTCACCGGTCTCCGGCATCGAGTCGACGCCGTACTGCGCTTTCATCACGGGATTGATGAAGCGCCAGCCGATGGTGGTGTCGTGGATTTCGGCGTGCCGGGAGAACGCGCTGTCGGCCTTCGGCAGCACGAACGGCGCGCGGCTCATGCTCTCGACGCCACCGGCGATCGCAAGATCGATCTCGCCGGCTTTGATCGCACGGGCGGCGGCGATCACCGCGTCCATGCCGGAGCCGCACAGGCGGTTGATGGTCGTGCCGGGCACGCTTTCGGGCAGGCCAGCCAGCAGCAGGCTCATGCGCGCGACGTTGCGGTTGTCTTCGCCGGCCTGGTTGGCACAGCCGTAGAACACCTCGTCCACTGCCGCCCAATCGAGGCCCGTGTGCCGCGCCACTAGCGCCTTGATCGGCACGGCACCGAGGTCATCGGCGCGCACAGACGAGAGCGCGCCGCCAAACCGGCCAATGGGGGTGCGGATGTAGTCGCAGAGGAACGCGTCCATGGGGCAAATCCTATCGGGCGGGGATGGCCGCACGGCCGTCGGTCAGGGCAATAGCGCTGAGAGCGCTCAGCTCTGTGAGGGTGAGGCCAGCCACCAGCTCGCGCACGACGAAGCCACGGTCGGTCACGTCGATCACGGCAAGATCGGTGTAGATCCTGGACACGCAGGCCTTTCC
>JAAFHH010000172.1:0-4656 GCA_013297545.1 Alphaproteobacteria bacterium | reverse complement strand
CCCATCTTTGGTCAGATGATCCATCATGATCCAGGTTTGTTTGGCACCGATGGCGAGGTCCATCGCGCCGCCCACGGCGGGGATCGCATCGGCCGCGCCGGTGTGCCAGTTCGCAAGATCGCCGGTCTCAGACACCTGAAACGCGCCCAGCACGCAGATATCGAGATGCCCGCCGCGCATCATCGCGAAGCTGTCGGCATGGTGGAAGTAGGCAGCGCCCGGCAGAGCCGTCACCGGCTGCTTGCCGGCGTTGATGACGTCCCAGTCTTCCTCGCCCTTCGGCGGGGCAGGGCCCATGCCGATCAGACCGTTTTCCGTATGCAGGATAATCTCGCGCCCTGGCGGCAAGTGGTTGGCCACCAAGGTTGGTAAGCCGATGCCAAGGTTGACGACAGCGCCATCGGGCATGTCGGCCGCAACGCGCGCGGCCAGCTGATCGCGGTTGAGTTTGTGCATCGACCCCTCCCTCACGCGGCCTTGGCGCTGGTGCGCGCCACCTGGACGACCCGTTGCACGAAAATGCCGGGGGTGACGATCACCTCCGGATCCAGCGCGCCGAGCTCTACGAGCTCTGCCACTTCGGCAATCGTTGTCTTGGCCGCCATCGCCATCACCGGCCCAAAGTTACGCGCGGTTTTGCGGTAGATGAGGTTGCCCCAGCGATCGGCCTTCAGGGCCTGGATCAAGGCGACATCGCCGTGGATCGGGTATTCCAGCACGTAGTTGCGGCCATCGATCGCGCGTGTCTCCCGGTCACCCGCGAGCTGCGTGCCATAGCCAGTCGGGCAAAAGAACGCCCCGATACCAGCGCCAGCTGCGCGCATGCGTTCGGCGAGGTTGCCTTGGGGCACGACCTCAAGCTTGATTTTGCCGGCGCGGTAAAGGCCGTCGAAGACGTGGCTGTCGGTCTGGCGCGGGAAGGAACAGATGATTTTGCGCACCCGCCCGGCCTTCAGAAGGGCGGCAAGGCCGGTGTCGCCATTGCCAGCGTTGTTCGAGACGACCGTGAGATCGCGCGCGCCCTGATCAATCAGCGCGTCGATCAGCTGGAAGGGCATGCCGGCAGTGCCAAAGCCGCCAATCAGCACCGTTGCGCCATCGGCGATGTCCGCAACAGCCGCTTTGAGCGAGGGGGAGATTTTGGAAATCATCGCCTGCTACCTCCTCACACCTGGTGGATCAGGCGCTGCGCGCCAGTCGCCGGGGTCAGCACGAAGTTGGCTGCGACCTCCCAGAAAAAGGGTGCGTCGCCAAAACCAAGCGCTGCAGCACGGGCCGGATCGACCGTGCGTTTGAAATCGCCGATCAGGCTTGCCTTCACGCCGAACACCGCGTCATCGCGCAGGTACTGGCAACCAGGCTCGAAGATGTGGGTGATCACGGTGTCAAACCCGGTTGCCGAGACGATTGCATGGATGTGCGCGGCCCGGTTGAAGCTGCGGCCGAGCGCTTCCAGCAGCACACCAACCGGACCATCGTTCGGGATCGGGTAGTAGCGCGGTTTGGACGTGCGGAAGCTGTAGCGACCGTCCGCATCGGTCGTGAACGCGCCGCGCATGTTGCCATCGGGCTGAAGCCCCTTTTGCTGCACGTCGTAGAAGCCATCCTCATTAGTTTGCCAGACATCGACCACAGCGCCCGCGATCGGATTGCCGTCGCCGTCGCGCACGGTGCCGGTGACGAGACAGGGTTCGCCCTTGCCGTCCTGGCAGATCGAGGCGCCGTTCTCGAGCATCGGCCGGTCGAAGACATAGAACGGCCCAAGGATGGTGTTCTCCGTCGCGCCCGATGGCCGGCGGCTGTTGATCGCATCGACCAGCATGGAGACGCCCAGCACATCGGACAGCAGGATGAATTCCTGGCGCCAGTCGGTGCAGGTCTGTCCAACCTTGGTGAGGTATTGGATACCGGCGAGCCATTCCTCGTGGCTTGGCTCGACCTCTTTGATGAAGGCGTGCAGATGGCGGGTGAGGGCGGAGATCACCGCAGCCAGGCGCGGGTCGGCCTTGCCCTCGTCGATGCGGGCGTTCACCACCTCGGTTGAAGCGGCTTCTGAGAAGTAAGCGAGGTCGGTCATAGCGCTCCCCCGATTGGCCTTGACCCGGCATAGGCGCGTTGCAGCAAGCCCAGAATGGCGTCGTGCTGCAGCAGCGCTGGGTTCCAGTAGGGATTGGCGAGCGCGATGTCTGTCGCCCGCACCACGCCCTCGGCCGGCATGCCGAGATCTTTCAGCGCGCGTGGCGTGCCGAGCTGGCCGGCAAGGTCGTACAGGCCTTGTGCGGCATTCCTAGCCCCGAGCGCGCGGGCAATCGCCGCCATCGCCTCAGGAGCTGCGGCTGCGTTGTAGGCAGTCGCATGGGGCAGCAGGACCGTGTGGGTTTCGGCGTGCGGCAAATCGAAGGTGCCGCCGAGCGTGTGGCAAAGCTTGTGGTGCAGCGCCATGCCAACCGAACCAAGGCACACGCCGCACAGCCACGCGCCATAGAGCGCTTGGGACCGCGCCGCGCGATCGCGCGGATCGGTGATGATCTTCGGCAAGCCGTCAGCCAGCGCCTTGATGCCGGCTTCCGCCATCAGAGAGATGATCGGGTTGCGATCTTGCGCGTAAAGCGCTTCGACCGCGTGGGCGATGGCGTTCATACCGGACACGGCCGACAGGGCAGGCGGCAGGGTGAGCGTCAAGTCGACGTCGTAGATCACGGTTTCCGGCAACACTTTGGCGTTGCGGATCGTGGTCTTCAGCCCGTCCTTGGTCTCTCCCAGGATCGGCGTCATTTCCGATCCGGCGTAGGTGGTGGGCGCGATCACCTGGGGCAGGTCGGTGCGCAGCGCAATCGCCTTGGCAAGGCCGGTGGTTGACCCACCGCCCACCGCGACCAGCCCATCCGCCCCCATCGCCGCAACTGCCGCCATGGCGCGGTCGGTGACGGCGACTGGGGTGTGCATGGTTGCCTCTGCGAACACGCCCGCAGCAAGGGAACCCAAGGCCGCCGCCGTGCGCTCGGCATCGGCTTGTTGCTGAGGTGTCGCCAGCACCACCGCTCGCTTGATGCCGAGGCGTTCGACTTCGGCGCCGAGCTGCAAGAGCGTGCCCGAGCCGAACACGACGCGTGTCGGCAGACCGGTGTAGGTGAACGCGTCCATCACCCTCACGCCTTCAGCTTCAAGGTCCACGCTTCCAGCGCCGTCAGCATCTGGCGCAGGAAATCGCGGGTGGGCTCATCGGTAAGGGTGCCATCGGCGCTGAATTTTTGCGGCGCGAGGCCGATCATCACCTCCGGCTTGTTGATCGGGAACGCGTTCAAGAACACCAGCATCTTGCGCAGGTCATACTGCGAGCGACCGGTGCCGACCGGCCCAGGGCTCGCGCCCATGATCGCAACCGGCTTGCCATCGAACGGCTGATTGGGCGGGCGCGAGGCCCAGTCGAGCGCGTTCTTCAGCACGCCGGAGACGGAGAAATTGTATTCCGGGCTCGCGAAAACTACCGCATCGGCCTTGGCGATCTGGGCACGCAACGCGTCAACTGCGGCAGGGTGGCCAGCGGCGCGGACATCGTCGTTGTAGAGCGGGATGTCGCTGAGATCGGCAATCTCGAGCGTGATGTGGGCCGGCAGCAGCGGGGTGAGCGCGCGCAAGGCTGCGCTGTTGACCGAGGCTTTGCGCAAAGAACCGGAAATGCCGAGGAAGTGAAGGGGGGTCGCCATGGGGAGGTCTCCTAGAGAGGGTTAAGCCGCAAGCCCGATTGAGCCGCGGCGTAGGCTGAAGCGACGGATGCTGATGGACTGCCAGAGGTTTGCTTTGGCGAATGGATCGGCGGCGTTGAAAGACGCGGCGGTAACCGCGCAGTCCGCCTCGATGATGAACAGGGACCCGATCATCCGCTCGCCATCATCGCTCATCAGCGGGCCGGACGCGGCGATGGTTACACCCCAATCCCGCGCGGTTTCGAGAAAGGCCCGGTGGGCCGGGTAGTGCTGCAGCCGCACCGGCTCCGCATCAGGGCGGTCGAGGCCGTGGATACAGAACAGCGCCATCTCACCCCCCCTGCCGGGTGACATGGCCGCGTTCGATCGCGAACACGCCGTCGAGCAGGTTCGCCACGTGGTGATCGTTTGATTCCGCGATCAATACCGCGAGGCCTTCTTGCTTCAGCGCCGCCAGAATATCGCCAATCCGCTGGGCGAGCGCTGGGGCCACGCCTTCGGATGGCTCATCGAGCAGCAGCATCCGCCGGCCGATCATCAGTGCGCGGCCGAGGGCCGCGAGTTTCTGCTGGCCGCCGGATAGCTGCGGCGCCCGCCGCTCCATCAGGGGCGCAAGCTCTGGGATCAGGGAGACGATCCAATCGGCGCGGGCAACACCGCTGTCGAGCTTCATCGCCCAGGCCGGGATCATGATGTTTTCCCGCACCGTCAGATCCGGCACCAGTTTGCGGTCCTCCGGCATGTAGCCGATGCCGAGGGCAGCGCGCTTGTCCGGCGCGAGGGCGGTCACATCCTGGCCGTCAAACCGAATGCGCCCCTGTTGAGGGGTCAGCAGCCCCATGATCGTGCGCATGGAAGTGGTTTTGCCGGCACCATTGCGGCCAACGAGGCCGATCATGCTGCGCGCCGGCACGGTGAGGCTGACCTCGCGCAGGATCGGCGTGCCGCC
>JAAFHH010000171.1 GCA_013297545.1 Alphaproteobacteria bacterium | reverse complement strand
CCCATGCGGGCGGGCGGGCGGGGCGCTGCGTCTATTTCTCGCGCCATCCGATCGCGGCCGGCGACGGCAATGTCTACGAGCACTTGGGCATCTACGCCTACCGGCGTGCCGCATTGGAACGCTTCGTCGCCTTGCCGCAGGCCGGTCTGGAACAAACCGAACGCCTGGAACAGCTGCGCGCACTCGCCGCTGGCATGCGCATCGATGCGACGATTGTGCATATCGTGCCGCTGGGTGTCGACACACCGGCCGATTTGGAACGCGCGCGGCGGTTGACCGCGCGGGCGAATTGAAGGACCGGGCTATGACTGCCGATTTCGTGCGCCGCGTCGCGTTTCTGGGTCAGCCCGGATCCTATTCCGACCTCGCCGCCCGCGCGGTGTTTCCAGACGCGTCGACCCTTGCCTGCCGCAGCTTTGAAGACGCGTTCGCCGCCGTTGGCGAAGGCAATGCCGACCGCGCCGTGATCCCGATCGAGAACAGCCAGGCCGGCCGCGTGGCCGACGTGCATCACCTGCTGCCGAATTCCGGGCTGCACATTGTCGCCGAACATTTTCAACCGGTTGACCACATGCTGCTGGCGCCGAAGGGTGCCACGATCGCGGGCCTCAGCCGGGTACGCAGCCACGCCCAGAGCCTGATGCAGTGCCGGCGCACGATTCGCGACCTTGGCCTGGAGACGATCTCCGCCCCCGACAACGCAACCGCCGCCGAGCTGGTGGCCAAGGCGGGCGATCCGGCCGAAGCAGCGATCGCGTCCGAACTCGCGGGCTCCTTGTTCGGCCTGGAGGTGCTGCGCCGGTCAATCCAAGACGACCCGAACAACACCACGCGCTTTGTCGTGCTGTCCCGCGTCGCCGAAGTGCCGGAGATGGAGGAGGGGCCGGCGATCACCAGCCTGTTGTTCCGAGTCCGCAACGTGCCAGCCTCGCTCTACAAAGCGCTCGGTGGGTTTGCGACCAACGGCATCAATTTGTCGCGGCTGGAGAGCTACATCGTCGATGGGCGCTTCGTGTCCGCGCAGTTCTTTGTTGATGCCGATGGCCACCCGGACCAGCGCTCTATGCGCCTGGCACTGGAGGAGCTGCGGTTTTTCACCCGCGAGGTAAAAGTGCTCGGCGTATTCCGCGCGAGCCCCTACCGCGCAAGCCAGGGGGGCGGCAATTGAGCGCGTTTTCGCACGACTACACGACCGCCGCCGCCCGTCTGCACGCGGCAGCATCGAGCTGGCGTCACACCCGCTACCCGCACCCATTGCAGGGGCCGGCCGGCGAAGCCCTTGCGACCGACGTCTACCGCTTGGGGTCCACGAGTGCTGCGCGGTTGCTGATCGTCAATTCCAGCACCCATGGGCTGGAGGGCATGCTGGGTTCCGCCGCCCAGCTTGCCTTTGTCGAAAGCCTACCGCCGCCTGGCCCCGATCTCGCAATCGTGCTGATCCACGCGCTCAACCCGCACGGTTTTGCGTGGCGCCGCCGGGTGACCGAAGACGGCGTCGACATGAACCGCAACTTCATCGATTTCAGCGAGCCGCTGCCGGAAAACCCGCTCTACCAGCGCCTCGCAGCCGAGGTCGACCCGGAGAGCTGGCCCGATCTGCCGGTGGCACACCTGACGACGACACTGCCGCTGCGCCAAGCCGTGCACGCCGGCCAGTATGAGAACCCGCGCGGTAGCTTTTTTGGCGGCCATCAACCGACCTGGTCGCGCCGCACCCTGGAGGCGATCTACCAGGCCGAGGGTGGCCAAGCCGGCACAATCCAGCTGCTCGACCTGCACACCGGCGCTGGCCCGTGGGCGGTGACCGAGATGTTCGTGGCCGAACCCGCCGCCAGCGGCATCGCGCGCAGCTGGTTCCCGGGTGCCGAGGCGTTCGTGATGGCCGACCGGCCACGGTTTGGCGACCCGACGGGGGTGCCGGGCCTCGTGATCTCCTCGCTGCGCCGCGCATTCCCCGATCGCACCACGATCGCAAGCCTGACGGAATGCGGCACCTATGCGGATGAGCGCCCGGTGTCGGTGATCCGCCGGTCGACCTACGCCATGCACCATGGCATCGACGGCACGACCCTGGGTCAGCGCTGGGCGGCAGAGGCGCAAGACGCGTTCTGTCCGGCCGATCCGTCTTGGCGGCGTTTCTCGCTGGCCGGCGTGCTGGAGCGGCTCAATCAGGCGGTGGCAGCGCTGCGGTGAGCAGCTACTGCGCCGTCGCCCGGGATCATCCGGTGCACCAAGCCTACCACGACCACGAATATGGCGTGGCCATCCGCGAGGAACGCTTGCTGTTCGAGCGCCTGTGCCTGGAGATCTTTCAGGCCGGCCTCTCCTGGGAACTGGTGCTGAAGCGCCGGGCCGGTATGAACGTTGCCCTAGATCAATTCGATGTCGATACGATTGCTGCTTACACGCCTGAGCGCATCGAGGCGCTGATGCAGGACGCGCGCGTGATCCGCAACCGCCTGAAGTTGCAGGCGATCGTGCACAATGCCCGAGTGATCCAGACGGTGCGCGCCGAGGGCGGGTTCGCGGCCTGGATTGATCGCCATCACCCGCGCGGCAAGCCGGCCTGGGTGAAACTGTTCAAGCAGACCTTCCGCTTCACCGGCGGCGAGATCGTGGGGGAGTTTCTGCTCAGCCTCGGCTACCTGCCCGGTGCCCACGCGGCCGACTGTTCGGCCCCCGCGGCGAGCGTTCCGACCGCCTGGCGCGCGGCAGAACAGGCCGGCTTTTCCGACTGGCGCTAACCGACGCTTGCAACCGCCGGGGTTTTGGCGAACCATCCGGCCGCAACGCAGCAGGGAGCGCGCCGCACATGTCTCAGCAAAAGTATCGCCTGGTCACCCGGTCGGATTTCGACGGTCTGGTGTGTGCGGTGTTGTTGAAAGATCTCGACATGATCGACGAGATCAAATTCGTGCACCCGAAGGACATGCAAGACGGTCTGGTGCCGATCACCAACCGCGACATCACCACGAACCTGCCCTATGTCGAGGGCTGCCACCTGGCGTTCGACCACCACCTGTCGGAAACGCTGCGGGTTGGCAAACGCGACAATCACATCATCGATCCTGACGCGCCGTCCGCCGCGCGGGTGATCTATAACTACTACGGCGGCAAGATGCAGTTCCTGACCATCCCGGACGATATGATCGACGCGGTGGACCAGGGCGACAGCGCGCAATACTCGATCGATGACATTCTGCATCCGAAGGGTTGGACGCTGTTGAACTTCCTGATGGATGCGCGCACCGGCCTTGGCCGCTTCCGCACCTTCCGGATTTCCAACTACCAGCTGATGATGGATCTGATCGATTACTGCGCTGAAAAGCCGATCGAAAAGATCCTCGAGCTGACCGATGTGAAGCAACGCGTCGATCTCTACTTTGAACAAGAAGCCTTGTTCAAAGAACAGATCAAGCGCTGTGCGACCGTGCACGGCAACTGCGTGGTGCTCGATCTGCGCAACGAAGACCCGATCTATGCTGGCAACCGCTTCATGATCTACGCGATGTTCCCGGAACAGAACATCTCGATCCACGTGCTGTGGGGCGTGCAGAAGCAGAACACGGTATTCGCGGTTGGCAAATCGATCATCGATCGCTCCTCCAAAACCGACATCGGCCCGTTGATGCTGGAATACGGCGGCGGCGGCCATGCGGCGGCTGGTACCTGCCAGGTCCAGAACGACACCTGCGAAGCGCAGCTGAAGGAAATCGTCGCCCGCATCAACGCAGACGGCTAGCCAGAGCGGGGCCTGAGCCGCTAGGGTGCCGGCCGATTTCTCTTAAGGGAAGGCACCCGGTATGGCGGACGTTGGTGGTATTGCAGCAGACCAGCTGAAGAGCATCGTTGAGCGGATCGAGCGTCTGGAGGAGGAGAAAAAAGCCCTCGCCGACGACATTCGCGACATTTTCGCCGAAGCCAAGGGCAATGGTTTCGATGTCAAGATTCTGCGCCAGGTGATAAAACTGCGCAAAATGGACCGGGCGGATGTGGAAGAGCAGGAAACCTTGCTCGATCTCTACCGCCAAGCCCTTGGCATGCTGCCCGATGGGGGAGACGCGTGATGACCGACCTGCTGCGGATCTCGGCCAGTGCGACGCTAACCGCGCTCACCACCGCCAAGCGGGCGGCGATCACCGTGTCAGAGGCGGGCCCCGACGACCGGCCGGCCGCGATCCTGGCGCTGGGTGCCGCCAGCACGCAGGCGAAGGCCAGCGCACTTGCCTTCAAAGAAGGCCGCACCACCTCGCTCAGAGTGTTGTCGCTGATCGCATAACCGCGATCGGATGGGCGAATTTCGCGCTTAGCAGCGGATTGATCTATTCGCTTCCGCGCGGCAGTCCGATAAACTCTGCACAGGATGGGGGTATCCGACCCCCCGTTTGGCAGGGTGTGCTCAGCCGTCGTGTCGCTCGATCTCCAAGACCACGCGCCTTTGCGCGCCCGCGTCGAGGCCAGTGCCGCCATCTCAGCGCTGGATGAGGAAATCCGTTCGCGCTACGCCAAGCGCACCGGCTCGCTCGCCTCGTTCCTGCAACAATGGATCCGGCTCGACATCAGCCAGGAACAGTTCTTCAGTGCGCGCGGCATCAACGGCGAGAACTACCTGCAATTCGTGCTCTCCCGCTGGGACACCAGCATGGCGCTGGGTGTCGCGGAGACCTGCTTGCAGTATGCGGAATCGACCTCAGCCGGGCCGGTGGTTGCGTTCTTGAACCATATCGATGGCCAGGGTTCAGACATCTGGCACTATCTGGCGGAAAATCTGCGCCGCTCGGAAGACGACGAGACGCTGTCGATCGCGCGCATTCTGATCAAGCTGGAAGTCGACTATTGCCGCAAGAACAACGATGACGAAAGCCCGCTCGGCCGCTTGCTGGTGCCGGACGTCAAGTGGAACTCGATCAACGCGCTGTTGGCGGCAAAGACTGTCACGCTCGATGAAATCGAGGCCTCCTTCCCCGAGCGGATCGCGGCCAATCCAACCCTGAAGGCGGAAATCGTCGTCGGGATCTTTGGCTCGGACCTGACTGAAAACGAAGGCAAGCTCACCCGCACCATGCTGGCCGACGTGCTGTCGCCGCGCTCGGAGCGCGATGCGCGCAATCGCTTGGGCCGGGCCTTTTTCGAATATGTCGGCGGGCGCCGGGCAGAAACCTTGCTGATGCGCTTGGTTGAGACCGACTACAAAGACCTGCTCGGCGAAATGCTGCGCCTGTTGCAGGTCTGCGCCGAAGAACAGAACCTGGCGATTGCTGCCGGTGATGTGCAAGAAGCGCGCGCCAACCAGCAGATCTACATGTACCGTCGGCTCGGCAAGCGCTCCAAAGTGTTCCAGAATTGCGCCATGAAGGCGGTGATTGGCGACCGCGCTAATTACTTGAGCCAGATCCTTGGCCTGCTGCGCCTGGAAGAAGTGGCGATTGCGCGCCGCAACATGAAGGGCGGCACCGACCGCGAAGTGATCATCGTCGACAAGGCGTCGCCGGCATCGGCCAATCCAGCGCTGTCGCTGTTGCTGCAGCAAGACGCCCGCGGCAACACGATGTGGCACTTGGCGGTGCTGCACAACCGACCGGAATGCTTGAAGAAGCTGTTGTTCGGCTTGTCGTTCATCGACACCATGACCGTGCTGGCCAAGATCCCGAACCGCTACAACTTGACGGTGATGGATCTCACCTCCCTAAAGGACGCACATCCGAAGCTGGCGCAAGAAGTCAAATCCGGGCGGATGACCTTGGAAGACGCGCAGACTTGGCTCACCAACATCAAGATGGTCGACAAGCGCATGATCGAGTTCTTGGCCGATCTGCTGCGCAAGGCCGATGACGCGATGTCGCGCGGCGGCGGCGCCGGCTCCACCTTGAAGCCGAGCTTCGATCTTGCCCGGGTGCCGACGATCCAGTTCCTGCTGAAAGAAGGCGTCAACCTCGGCTTTCGCCCGCAAGCGCGCTGAGGCAGGCGGCCAACCCCTCCCGGTAGGTTGGGTAGGCGAGGTCGACCCCCAACTCTTCGCGCAGCCGCCGGTTCGAGACCCGCTTTGATTCGGCATAAAAGCTGCGCGCCATCGCGCTCAACTCAGCATCCGCAAACGCCACTTCCGGCGGCGGCGCCACGCCTAAGAGCGCGCACGCGTAGGTGATCACGTCTTGCGGCGGGGCCGGCTCATCATCGGCGAGGTTGTAGACCGCCCCCGGGTTCGGCCGCGCGAACGATGCCTCGAGCGCCGACGCGATGTCGTGGACGTGGATGCGCGCGAACACTTGGCCCGGCTTCACCACCCGTTGCGCCCGGCCAGAGCGCACTGTTTCGATCGCAGAACGATGAGCACCATAGATGCCGGCCAAGCGAAACCGGTGCAGCGGCAGGCCGAGGGCGGCCCAACCCGCCTCCGCGGTCACCCGGCGTGCTTGGCGCGGGCCGGCGGGGGTGAGTGGCGTGGTCTCATCGACCCAGCCGCCCTGGTGGTCGCCGTACACACCAGTGGTCGAGAGGTAGCCGACCCACTGCGGCGTCAAGGCCGCGAGATCTGCCCCATGGCAATCGAGCACCGGGTCGCCCGCCTCATCCGGCGGCACCGAACTCAAGATATGGGTCGCGGACGCGAACACGGCGGGATCGAGCGGGTGGTCGCGGTCGAAGCGATG
>JAAFHH010000170.1 GCA_013297545.1 Alphaproteobacteria bacterium | reverse complement strand
GGGGGAGGTTGGGAGGGGGGGACCAGCCGCTGCGGCATCGAGAGTAGCCACAGAGATCTGCAGACCACATCGACCCGCATCCCTTGTGATCCCCCCTCCCGACCTCCCCCCGCTTGGCAGGGGGGAGGGGCGAAAACGCGAGAGGGTGGTTGGAGACAGACCCTCATGGCCCTCACCGATGCTGAATACTTGGCGGCTGATGCACTGGAGCTCGCCCGGCTGGTCGCCACCAAAGCCGTCACCCCACTCGAATTGCTCGCCACCGCGTCCAAGCGCATCGACCAGCACGACCACGCGATCACCGCCGTCGTGCGCCGGGATCTTGCGCGCGCGGAGCGGATGATCGCGGACGGGCTGCCGGCCGGCCCGTTCCACGGCGTGCCGTTTCTGCTGAAAGAAGTCGGCCCCCCCGAAGCCGGGCAGCCGGTCACCTTCGGCAGCCGGTTTTTTGCGGGCTACACCGGTGCCGTCGATGCCACGTTGGTCCGCCGCTACCGCCAGGCGGGCTTGGTGATCTTTGGCCGCACGGCGTCGCCCGAACTGGGTCTGTGTCCAGCGACCGAGCCCGCAACCTCTGGCCCCTGCCGGAACCCGTGGCGGCTTGATCGCCAAACCGGGGGTTCTTCGGGTGGCGCTGCCGCCGCCGTTGCAGCCGGCTATGTGCCGATTGCGCAGGGCGGCGATGGCGGTGGCTCGATCCGCCTGCCGGCGGCGCACTGCGGCGTCTATGGCTTCAAGCCAAGCCGGGCGCGCAACCCGTCGGGCCCGGTGATCGGCGAAGGCTGGGGCGGGCTGGTCTCCGCCCACGTGCTCTCCCGCAGTGTGCGCGACAGTGCAGCCGCACTGGATGCGACCCACGGGCCGGAAGCCGGCGACCCCTACGCTGCCCCACCCCCCACGGGGTCCTACGTGAGCGCACTCGAGCGCCCACCCACAGGTTTGCGCGTTGGCCTGATCACCAGTGCCAGCGATGGCACGCCGCCGCACGTGGATGTCCAGGCCGCGGTGACTGCGACCGCCCAGCTTCTGGAGGCGATGGGCCACACGGTGGTGCCGGCCCGGCTGCCGACAGCGCCGCGCGCGTGGGAGGATTTCTGGCTCGTGGTCGCCGCCAACGCCGGCGCCGCTATCGATGCCCGCGCTGGTGCGATCGGCCGAGCACCTGCAGCCGACGAATTGGAGCCGATCACCTGGGCGATCTACGAAAAGGCCCGGCGTTTCAGCGCGGTCGAGCTCGCGGGGGCGATCCAGCGCTGCCACATGATCGGCCGGGCGATCGGGCGGATGTTTGCCGAGGTCGATATCCTGCTGTCGCCGGTCTTCGCCGCCCCACCCGGTCCGATCGGCAGCTTCTCCATGCAGCAGGCAACCCTGGAGAGCTACGACGCGGAAAACCGCGCCGGCATGCCCTACACTTGGTGGTTCAATGTGGCGGGCTGCCCGGCGGCATCGCTGCCGCTTGGGATGTCTGCCGAAGGCACGCCGATTGGCGTGCAGATCGCGGCGGCCTTCGGGCGCGATGACCTCGTCCTCGCCCTCTCCGCTGCGGTGGAGCAGGCCAGCCCCTGGGCGCAGCGCCGGCCGGTCCTGGTCTAACCATCCCCGGGGATGACCGGCCGCCTCATCGCGTACCACTCCTCAAGGCGAGGAGGCGACGATGCGCGATGCAGTGTTGGCAGTGGAACGCTTTGGGCTTGGCCCGAAGCCAGGCCAGGTAGCGAAGATCGGTCGGGATGCGCGGGGCTGGCTTACGACCGCGCTGAGTGCACCAGCGCCCACCCTCGCCGGTCCCGACGGTGGGGCGAAAGTGCTGGCGACCATGCTGCGGCTGGCCAATTCGGATGCCGAAGCACTCGCCCGGGTCGGCCGGGCCGAAGCACGACCGATCTTTGTCGCCGACGTCACCGTGCGCATGCGTGCTGCCGTGCAGTCGGACACCGGCGTCGACGAACGCCTGGTGCATTTCTGGTCGAACCACTTCACCGTCTCGACCACCAAGCGCCTGATCGCGCCGACCGTCGGGGCGTTTGAGCGCGAAGCGATCCGCCCGCACGTGTTCGGTCGCTTTGCGGACATGCTGTTTGCCGCGGTCACCCACCCGGCGATGCTGGTCTACTTGGACAATTTCGTCTCGATCGGGCCGGACAGCCTGGCCGGGCGCCGGCGCGGCCGGGCGCTGAATGAGAACTTGGGCCGGGAGGTGTTGGAACTCCACACCCTCGGCGTCAGCGGTGGCTACACCCAGAGCGACGTGCAGGGCCTCGCCCAAATCCTCACCGGCTGGGGCATCCGCCGGGAGGAAGATGGCAGCCCCGGTGCCACCGTGTTCCGCGACGTCACGCACCAGCCGGGATCGAAAACCCTGCTCGGCAAGACCTATGGCGAGGGCGGGGAGGCGGAACTGAAGGCGGCCTTGAGCGATCTCGCCCGCCACCCCTCAACCGCGCGCCACATCGCCACCAAGCTCACCCGCCACTACGTCGCCGATCAGCCGCCCGCAGCCGTGGTCGACCGGGTGGCGCGCCGGTTCTTGGAAACCGACGGCGATCTGCGCCAGGTCATGCTGACCCTCGCGGCATCTCCAGAAGTCTGGGCCACCGCCTGGCCGAAGGTGAAGCCGCCGCACGATCTGGTGGCGGCGATCATGCGCATGCTGGACCTTGGCGAGACTGCGCTTGGCCGCATCCCAGCCGTGCTGCAAGGCTTCGACCAAATGACCTGGAGTGCGCGCTCGCCCGCCGGCTGGGGTGATACGGCGGCCGATTGGATCGCGCCAGAAGCGCTGATGAAGCGCATTGAGTTCGGCGACCAAGTCGCCCGCCGGGTGCCGGTACAAGACAGCCGCGATCTGGCGACCCGGCTGTTTGGCGAGGCCCTCGCACCCGCCACCCGCTTTGCGGTCGACCATGCGGAGTCCGCCACCGCAAGCCTCGCCTTGCTGCTCGCCAGCCCCGAAGTTCAAAGGAGATAACCGATGCTCAATCGTCGCACGCTCATGGGCAGTGCCGCTGGGCTGGTCGCCCTGCCGCAGGTCAGCTTCGCCCAAGGGGTGGGGGAGCGCCGCTTGGTGTTCATCTTCCTGCGCGGCGCACTCGACGGCTTGGCCGCGGTGCCACCGGTGGGGGACCCTGGCTTGCAGCGCTTGCGCAGCAGCCTGGTGCCGGATGGCGCCCTGCCACTGGACGCCACCTTCGCGCTGCACCCGGGGCTTGCTGCCCTGCTGCCCTGGTGGCAGGCGCGCGAGCTCGCCATCGTTCCCGCCGTCGCCTCGCCGTACCGCGATCGCTCGCACTTCGATGCGCAGCATCTGATCGAGACCGGCGGTGACCGGCCGCGGGCGGCCGAAGATGGCTTCCTCAACCGCGCGCTGGCCGAATTGCAACAGCCCCAGGGCCAGCGCCTCGGCCTCGCGGTTGGCTCGAGCGTGCCGACCATGCTGCGCGGCGCGACGCCGGTCGCGAGTTGGGAGCCGCAAGTGCTGCCGCCGGCCGAACCCGGCCTGATCGCTATGGTCGCGCGCATGTACGCGGCCGACCCGCTGTTGTCGCGCACGCTGGCGGAGGGTGTGCGGGCGGCGACCATGGCCGGCGATGTGTTGGGCGAAACCGCGGGTGCGGGGCAACAGCGCGGTGTCGCCGCCGTGCGCCAGATCGCCGGGGCCGCCGGCAAACTGCTCGCCGCCCAAGCGGGGCCGAGGGTTGCCACCCTCGACATCGATGGCTGGGACACCCACACCAACCAGCCGAACCGGTTGGGATTGGTGCTGCCGCTGCTGGCCGAAGCGATGGTGGCGCTGAAGGCGGAACTCACCCCGGTCTGGCGCCAGACCATGGTGGTGGTGCTGACCGAATTCGGCCGCACCGTGCGCCCGAACGGCACCAACGGCACGGATCATGGCACCGGATCGGTCGCGTTCCTGGCCGGCGGGGCGGTGCGCGGTGGCCGCATGCTCGGCGATTGGCCAGGCCTGCAGGACGGTCAGCTGTTCGAGAACCGCGATGTCCGGCCGACCGTTGACCTGCGCGCGGTCTTGAAGACGGCACTCGCCCAGCAGCTGGGTCTGTCGAGCGCATCGCTCGATCAGCGGATTTTCCCCGGCAGTGCCGCAGTGCGCCCGCTTCAGGCGGTGGTGTAGCCAAGGGCGGTGAGGACAAGGGCTGGATCGACCTCAAGATCGCCACCAACGTCGCGCGCCAGCACGGTCGTGTGGTCTTGGTCCAGCACGGCCGCGATGTTGGAATAAAAGCCGCTGAGCGTCAGGCTGGCGGAGATCTCGACCACGCGGGTGCCTGGGGCGGCTGCGATCAAGTTCGCAAGGGCAGCCCCGTGCGGGGCGACCACCACCTCAGCCGCCGCCATCGCGGTCAGCTGGCCTGCGACGCCGAGGGTGGTTGGCACCAGGAGCTCAAAGCCGTGGGGGGCGAGGGCCTCGAACAGCGCGGCCTCGTTCAGCAGCCGGCGGGAGGCGGCGTCCGCCCGGCTGATCAACAGCTTGCGGCCGCGCTGCGGTGCGACAAAGCGCGTCCGTGCCAGGTCCGCCAGCCAGCGGATTGCCTGCGGGCTCGCCTGCACACCCAGCTGACAGCCGCCGATCACGGCCACCCAATCGAACACCGCGGGTGTGGGATCGAGGGTGCGGATCGCATAGCCCCAACCGAACGCCTCCAACAGCGCGCCCAGCGTGTTGGCCGCCGCGGCTGGGACGGCGATGGTAAAACCATAGGTTTCAATCAAATCCCGCGCGCTTTCGAGGCGCGGCAGGTAGTCAATCAAGCAGTGGTAGTAGCTGGTCAGGAAACTGTCGTAGAGCACGACCGTGCCTTCGTCGAGCTTGACCACAGCATTATCTTGGCCGGCACTCGTCCGCTCGATCACGTAGAGCCAGTAGCCGGGCGTATCGTGCACCGGCATTGGCCGTTGCCCCAGCGACGCGGGCTGGCGCGCATCGCGGATCACAGCACCGACCGGGGATACAATCACCGCCACCGGCAGGGCGAGCAGGCTGGTGTCATGGCATTCCAGCGGTTCGTCAAACCAATGCTGGTCGACATCGCCGCCAAGACAGCGCGTCGACCAGCGCCGCGTCGCCACGTTGCTCGCCCGTGGCAGACGCCAGGGCTGGGGGGTGGCACCGTGCAGCAAACTCTCGATCGGCCGCTCCGCCGTCGGCTCCAGCGGCGCCCAATGCTGCCATTCTGAGCCGCTGACCGCGGTCAGCCAGGTCCGTCCGAACGTGCGGGCCACCAACCGGGACGCCAGGTGATTGAGCACCCGACTGCGCGCGGTGAGGGAGAACAGGCGTTGCCAGATCACGACCCACCGCCAATCCGCGGTTGGGTCAAGCGCTGTGCGCCAGGGCTCGGGCAGGTCCGTGCGGGGCAGATCCAACAACACGGTTTCGAGCGCCGCTGCGCCAATCAGCACCCAGGACTCCGGCTCGTCTGCTGCTAAGGCACGCCAGGGGCCAATCGGGACATCGATGGTCGAGGTTTCCAGCAGAGCGATCACATGAGCCGGGTCCCGGCGATGCAAAAAGATCGCGAGGGCTTCAAGATCGAATTCTTCGGTGCGATCGAGAAACCCGCGCGCCACCAGCTGGCAGGCAACATCGTAGAGCTGCGCCACGGCTCAGCGCTTCGCTTTGGCGCCTGGAGTGCGGGTCGCCACCCAGCGCGACGGCTTGCCGAAATGGTAGCCCTGGCCATAGGTGATGCCGATCGAACTCAGCAACGCTGCGTCCTGCGGGCTTTCGACCTGCTCGGCGACGGTCGCCAGGCCCATTTCGGTGCACAACAGCCGGATCGCCTTGACGAACATGCGGTCGCGGTTGTTGCGCGAGATCTCACGCACGAACAAGCCGTCGATCTTGACCGCATCGACCTGCAGGGCTCTGAGGTAATGGAAGGCGGCGGCTCCAGAGCCAAAATCGTCGATGTAGACCTTCTGGCCGGATTTCCTGAGGTGCTGGATCACGGCGGCAGCGCGGGAGAGGTCGTTGATCTTCGCACTCTCCGTCAGTTCCAGCAGCAGGCGGCTGCGGACATGGCGGTAGCGCTCCAGCAGTGCCTCGAACATCGCGATGAACGCCGCACTCTCGATCGACCGGCCGGAGATGTTGACCGCGATGTCCACCGCGGTCGGGGTCGCTTCCAGCAGCTGCAGGGAGCGTTCGGCGACCAAATAGTCCAGTTCGGTGATCACGCCGATTTCTTCGGCGAGCGACACGGTCTGGAACGGCGAGCGACCATCGGGCAGCCGGGTCAGCGCTTCTTGGTGGTGCACGGCCCGGGTCTGTAGGTCGACGATCGGCTGAAAGTGCAGATCAAACGTGCCGTGGTCGAGCATCCGCCTGAGCCCACTGACCCGGGTGACCGCGGTGTCGATGGCCAGCGCCAAGCTTTCGTTCAAACTGTTGGGCAGCGTGTCGCTGACCCCGGTATCGGCAAATTGCCGCAGCGCGTAGAGCACCGCCTTCGCCGCATCGGAGCGATTGAGGCCAGGTCCACCAAGCTCAATCCCGCGTGCTGCCACCGCATCGGGGCTGACCTGTTCGAACTGGCGCAAGGTCGATAGCACGCGCTGGCGCACATCTTCAGGCCCGAGTTCCTCCGAATGCAGCACGCCGAAGCGATTGGGGCCGAGCACGCCGGCCGCATCCTCCCCCACACCCACGGCGGCGAGGGT
>JAAFHH010000017.1:9779-15259 GCA_013297545.1 Alphaproteobacteria bacterium | reverse complement strand
GAGCAGCTTGGTGCCGAGGCCCGCATCCCCCACCCGGCCGCCGGCATTGACCCGAGGCCCCAGCAAGAAGCCGAGGTGAAAGGCATCCGGGCGTTCCTTGACCCGGGCGACATCGCACAGGGTCGAGAGCCCAATCGTCTCGCGCCGGCGCAGCACCTTCAGGCCTTGGGTCACCAGCGCGCGGTTGAGCCCGGTCAGCGGCACCACATCACACACCGTGCCCAGCGCCACGAGGTCGAGCAGCGCCATCAGATCGGGCTCGGGCCGGGTGCGATACCAGCCGGCGGCTCTGAGCGCGCGGTTGAGGCCGATCGCCAGTAAGAACGCAACCCCGACGGCTGCGAGCTGGCGGTGCGGGCTGGTCTCATCAAACCGGTTCGGATTCACCACGGCGACTGCCGGCGGCAGATCGGGTTCGCCCACGTGGTGGTCACAGACGATGACGTCGAGGCCGGCCTGGCGTGCTGCGGTCAGTGGCGCGTGCGCGGTCGCCCCGCAATCGACCGTGATCACCACCTTGATCCCTTGCGCGGCCAGCCGCTCAAGCGCAGGTGCGTTCGGCCCGTAGCCTTCGATCATCCGGTCCGGGATGTAGCTGATGGCCTGCGCGCCAATCGCCCGGAAGAAGCGCAGTAGTAGGGCTGTGGAGGTCGCCCCATCCACATCATAGTCGCCGAACACCGCGATCGCCTCGGCTTTCGAGACCGCGGCGACCAGCCGTTGGACTGCCAGGTCAAGATCGAGCAGGTGGCTCGGGTCCGGCAGCGCGTGGCGCAGTTGCGGGTGGAGGAAGGCATCTGCCTCCTCCACCCCAATCCCACGCGCGGCGATCAGCCGGCCGATCAGTTCCGGCAGGCCGAGGCGCTGGGCAATCGCCAGGCCAGCCCGCGGGTTGGTCTCACGGCTTTCCCAGCGCCGCTCGGTCGCCGAGCGTTCAACGCCGAGAACCAGCGCGCGGGCAGCCGGCTCTACCACACGGATTTGCGCTCGAAATTGTGGTGCGCTTCGACGTAACGCACGGTGCCGGTCGAGGACCGCATGATCATCGAATGGGTCGAGCCGTGGGTGCCGTGGCGGCGCACGCCCTTGAGCATCGAGCCGTCGGTGACGCCGGTCGCGGCGAACATCACATTGCCCTTCGCCATGTCGAGCATCGTGTACTTGCGCGCAAGATCGGTGATGCCGAGGCGGGCTGCGCGCTGGCGCTCATCATCGGTGCGGAACACCAGCCGGCCCTGCATCTGGCCACCGATGCAACGCAGAGCGGCGGCGGCCAGCACCCCTTCCGGGGCGCCGCCGATGCCGAAGTAGATGTCGACGCCGGATTGCGCCTGCGCAGTCGCGATCACGCCGGAGACATCGCCGTCAGAGATCAGCATGATGCGCGCACCGGCACTGCGTACCTTGGCGATCAGTTCCTGGTGGCGTGGCCGATCGAGGATACAGGCCACCAAGTCAGCGACTGCAACCTTCTTGGCGAGCGCCAGCTGCTTCAGGTTTTCTTCCGCTGACGCGTCGAGATCGATCACGCCATCGGGCAGACCACCGCCGACCGCGATCTTGTCCATGTAGACGTCGGGCGCGTTCAAAAACCCGCCCTCTTCCGCCATCGCGATCACAGCCAGCGCGTTCGGCGCCCCCTTGGCGGTGATGGTGGTGCCTTCCAGCGGGTCGAGCGCGATATCGATCTTCGGGCCGTCGCCGTTACCGACCTTCTCGCCGATGTACAGCATCGGGGCTTCGTCGCGCTCGCCTTCGCCGATCACCACGGTGCCGTCGATCGCGAGATCATTCAGCGCGGTGCGCATGGCATCCACCGCGGCTTGGTCCGCCGCCTTCTCGTCCCCGCGACCCATCAGGCGCGAGGCGGACAGGGCTGCTGCTTCGGTCACCCGCACGGCTTCCAGCGCCAGATTGCGATCCATCCTGCTCGGCATCGTCTGATCCTTCTTTAAGCGTCGGCCAAGATCCGCAGCACCCGCGGCGGCTCAACCACATGGTCGGAGGCAGCAATCAGCGACAGCGCTCGACCAAGGGCTGCCGCTTCGGTTTCGTGGGTGGTCAGTACCACCGGCACTGCGTCATCAGGATGGCGGGCGCGTTGCAACATCGACTGCAGGCTGACCTGCTCGTCGCGCAGCGCCGCCGCCACATCGGCAATCACGCCGGGCTGATCGCGCACCATCAGCCGGATATAGAAGCTGCCGCGCTGGCGCTCTTGCGCCGCCCGCGGGGCTGCCACCAGATCGGCGACCGCGACGCCGAACGGCCGGTCAACCACCCCGCGCGCGAGATCGATGATGTCGGCCACCACAGCCGACGCAGTTGGGCCCGCACCCGCACCGCGCCCGCGCAAGAACAGACTGCCGACGGCATCGCCTTCAATCGCAACCGCGTTGAAGACGCCGTCGACCTGGGAGATCGGTGCGGTCACCGGCACCATGCAGGGGGCGACGCGCTGCTCCAGGCCAAGCGGGCCCAAGCGCGCCATGCCCAACAGCTTGATCCGGTAGCCAAGCTCGTCCGCGAAATCGATGTCGACTGGCGAGATGTGGCGGATGCCCTCAATCGAGACCCCGGCGAAATCAACCTGCACCCCAAACGCAACAGCCGCGAGGATGCTGAGCTTGTGGGCCGCATCAACGCCGTCGACATCGAAGGCCGGGTCGGCTTCGGCGTAGCCAAGCTTCTGCGCGTCCGCCAACACGGTCGCGAACGGCGCTTTGGTCGCCCGCATCTCGGTCAGGATGTAGTTGCAGGTGCCGTTCAGAATGCCGGACACGCGGGTGACTTGATTGCCGGCGAGCCCTTCGCGCAATGCCTTGATCACGGGAATGCCGCCGGCAACCGCGGCTTCGAAGCGCAGCGCCACACCGGCTGCTTCAGCCGCGGTTGCGAGCTTGGTGCCGTGTTCGGCCAACAACGCCTTGTTGGCGGTGACGACCGGCTTGCCGGCTGCTAGCGCTGCCGCAACCGCGGCGTGGGCGTCGCCGTCTGATCCGCCGATCGCCTCCACGAACACATCGATCGCAGGATCGGTTGCCAGTGCCACAGCACTGTCGACCCAGCGATACCCATCGAGTGCCACCGGCCGCTCGCGATCGCGGGTGCGCGCCGAGACCGCGACCACCTCGACCGGCCGACCAGCACGCTTGGCGATCGCCGTGGCTTGCTGCTGCAGCACACTCACCGTCCCGCAGCCAACCGTGCCAAGCCCGGCGATGCCGACCCGGAACGGGGTCGTGGTGGGACGGGTCATCGCTCGCTCCTCTTCACTCAACGCATCTTTTGGATGATCAGCCGCGCGGCACCAGGAAGACTTCGACCCGGCGATTGCCTGCCTCACCCGCGGGCGAGGTTTCCTGGTATTGCGGCTGGCCGGCACCGGCGGCATCCGCACCGATGCGGCGGCGATCCACCCCCAGCCGGGCGAGTTCCGCCACCACCCGGTCCGCCCAAGTCGACGAGAGCTCGAGCTGCTGGCTCAAGCGCCGCACGGGATCGAAGGTCGCCACGCGCGCGGCCGAATGGCCGACGACGCGGATGTCGAGGCCGGAACGGCGGTGGGCATCGACCACTTGGCGCAGCACGGCGCGATCATCGGCGCTGAGGGCGCGCGCGTCGGGCTGCCAATAGATCAGCGCGGCGAGCCGGGGCTCTTCGGGAGCAGCGGGCGCCGCCCCCAAGGCACGGCCGATTTCGCCCGGCGGCGGCAGAATCGGCCCCGGTACCCGCGGCACGCCGGGCGGCGGGGTCGGTTCCGGCATATCGACACCGCGCGGCGTGGTGCCCGTGGGCGGCGGCGCGAGTGGCGAGGCGATCAACCCCTCCGGCGCATTCGGCGGCGCATCGGGGACTTGGTTTGCGCGCGGAGCCGCCGGCTGGGCCGGCGCCATCGCAACCGAGGTTGGTGCCGCCGCCGGTGGTGGGCCTGGTGGGGCGACGCCCGGGCGCGCGAACACTTCGTCGGTGTATTCGGCCCGCGCCCGGTCCGCGACCAGCCCCTGCACCACTGCTTGGCGTTCAGCAGCAGGAGTGACGGCGGGACGGCCGGGCACGCTGGTGACACTCGGCGTTGGCTGGCGCGGGCCGGCCGCACTCGGCGGGCTCGCGCCAAACGGATTGATCGCATCGATCGTCGAGCAGCCGGCCATCATCACCACGAGCCCGACGCTGCTGAGACGGATCAACGGCGATACAGCACGGCGAGGCGAACGGAGCTCAATGCGAACCATGGCGGACCTATCATCCCAGTACAGTCAGGCGGGGAGCACTGCGGCACTCTGCCCGACCGGCGGCATAGCAGGCAAAATCGCTGCCCGACGCAAGCGAAACCGCGCATGCCTCGACACATCAGACCATTTGCACTGCGGACACGAGGCCCCCGCTTGTGCTTGTGTAGCGCGCGAGCCGCCCCGTGCGCAGGCTAAAATGTTGAGTGAGGACGTCGATGTCAAACGAGCAGCCACCCCCACAGCTCAAGCTGCCGGACCCGATGGAATGGTCGCGGACCATGGCGCGCGTCGCCGAAGCATCGCAAAAGGCCGTGGCCGACTGGATGGCCAAGCAGGAGGCCGGCGGCGGCAACGCCGATCCGCTCAACGTCGGCCAGGCGTTTTTCGAGATGGCGACCCGGATGATGACCAACCCGGCGCAGATGCTCCAAGCCCAGGTGTCCTTGTGGCAGGACTATATGTCGCTCTGGCAGACGACCGCGCGCCGCTTCATGGGCGAGGCCTCGGATCCAGTGATCTCGCCCGCTTCCGACGACCGGCGGTTCAAAGATTCGGCCTGGAACGAGAATTTCGTCTTCGACTACCTGAAGCAATCCTACCTGCTGACCGCGCGCTGGATGCACGGCCAGGTGCAGCAGGTCGAAGGGCTGGACGAACGCACCTCACGCAAGGTCGACTTCTACACCCGGCAATTCGTTGACGCGATGGCGCCGTCGAACTTCGTGATGACCAACCCCGAAGTGCTGCGCGCCACCATGGAAACCGGCGGCGAAAACCTGGTCAAAGGCCTGAACAACCTGCTCGACGACTTAGAGCGCGGCAAGGGTGGCCTGTCGATCAAGATGACCGATCTGGAAGCCTTCAAGATTGGCAAGAACATCGCGCTGACCCCCGGTCAGGTGGTGTTTCAGACCGACTTGATGCAGCTGATCCAGTATTCACCGTCCACGCCAGACGTGCAAAAGCGCCCGCTGCTGATCATTCCGCCCTGGATCAACAAGTTCTACATCCTGGATCTGCGGGAAAAGAACAGCTTCATCAAGTGGTGCGTTGATCAAGGCTTCACGACCTTCGTGATTTCTTGGGTTAACCCCGATGAGCGCTTGGCCGACAAGAGCTTTGAAGACTACATGTTCGAAGGCACGCTCGCGGCCCTCGACGCGATTGGTAAGGCAACCGGCGAGGCCGATGCCAATGTCATCGGCTATTGCCTCGGCGGCACGCTGCTCGCCTCCACGCTTGCCT
>JAAFHH010000017.1:1881-9769 GCA_013297545.1 Alphaproteobacteria bacterium | reverse complement strand
CTACCAAGCGGTGAAGGGCGACACCCGCGTTGCATCTGCCACGTTCCTGACCACCATGACCGACTTTGCCGAAGCCGGCGAACTCTCTGTCTTCATCGATGAAGAACAGCTGCAGGCGTTGGAAGAGCGGATGAACCGCGATGGCTTCCTCGACGGCCGCGCGATGGCGACCACCTTCAACATGCTGCGCGCGAACGACCTGATTTGGTCGTTTGTGGTCAACAACTACTTGCTCGGCAAAGATCCGTTCCCGTTCGACCTCCTGTACTGGAATTCCGACAGCACGCGCATGCCAGCGGCCATGCATTCGTTCTATCTGCGCCAGATGTACCAGAAGAACATGCTGGTGAAGCCAGGCGGCATCACGCTGGGGGGCGTGCCGTTGGATCTTGGCAACATCAAAACCCCGACCTTCTTCCTGTCGACCCGCGAAGACCACATCGCACCGTGGAAAAGCACCTACAGTGCGACCCAGACCTTCGGCGGTAAGGTCACGTTCTGCTTGAGCGCATCGGGCCATATCGCCGGCGTGGTGAACCCGCCAGCGGCCAACAAGTACTGCTACTGGCTGAACAACCGGATCGTGAAATCACCGGACGCGTGGCTGGAGAAGGCAGTCCAACACCCAGGGTCCTGGTGGCCGGAATGGGCGAAGTGGGCGGCGAAGTTCAGCGGCGGCACCGTACCCGCTCGAGTTCCCGGCGAGGGCGGCCTGAAGGCGCTGGAGCCGGCCCCCGGCGCCTACGTCCAAGTCAAGGCGAACTGAGCGATGACCACCCGGCGGCGGAGCTTGGCGCTGATCGGTGCCGCCGCCGGGGCCGCCTTCGCCCGCCCTGTGCTGGCCACTGAAGCACCGCCGGTTGACCTCGCCCTGGTGCTCGCGGTCGACGCCTCGCTCTCGATCGACGACGGCGAATTCCGCCTGCAGCTCGACGGCTACGCCCGCGCGTTTCGTGATGCCCGCGTGATCCACGCCGCCACCACCGGGCCGTTTGAGGCGATCCTGGTGACCTTCGCGCAGTGGTCCTACTACGGCAGCATGCACCAGTCCGTACCGTGGATTCGCGTCAGCAGCGCCAGCGACAGTCTGGAGCTGGCGGCCGCCATTGCGCGCGTGGAACGACGGATGGGCAGTGCGACCTCGCTGTCCGGGGCGATCGAAGGCAGCATGGCGCTGCTCGATCGAGCAGGCGCGCAGGCCCGGCGCCGGGTGATCGACGTCTCCGGCGACGGCCGCAACAACAATGGGCCGGACCCGGTGTACGCCCGCGACCGCGCGATTGCCCGCGGCATTGTAATCAACGGCCTGCCGATCCTGAGCGAAGATCCCTGGCTTGATGCCTACTACCGGGCGCGCGTGATCGGCGGCCTCAATGCGTTCTCTCGCCCGGCCAATTCCATGGCGGACTTTGACCGCGCGGTGTTGGAAAAGCTTCTCCTCGAAATCGCATGAGGATCTGATGCGCCTGCTCGTCACCCGCCGCCTGCCAGACAGTGTCGAAGCCCGCGCCGCCCGCGACTACACCGCGACCTTGAACCCAACCGACCAGCCGATGAGCCGTGCGGCCCTCGCAGCAGCCGAGGTCGATGGGGTCCTCTGCTGTGCGGTTGATCGCTTCGATGCCGAAACGATTGCGGTGTTGCAGCCGAGCGTGCGCGTGCTCGCGACCTTCTCGGTCGGGGTTGATCACATCGATCTGGCCGCCGCCCAGGCGCGCGGCCTGATCGTCACCAACACACCGGATGTGCTGACCGACGCGACCGCGGACATCGCGATGCTGTTGATCCTGGCTGCCTGCCGACGCGCTGGCGAGGGCGAGCGCATGGTGCGCGCCGGCCGCTGGACCGGCTGGACGCCGACCCAGCTGATGGGTCTGCACCTCTCCACCCGCCGCCTTGGCATCTACGGCATGGGCCGAATCGGGCAAGCGCTCGCCGCCCGTGCCCGCGCCTTTGGTATGGCGATCCACTACCACAACCGCACCCGCCTGCCGCCGGACCAGGAATTGGGTGCGATCTACCACAGCAACGTCGACAGCCTGTGCCATGTCGCCGACGTACTGTCCTTGAACGCCCCCGCGACGGCCACGACCGAGCGCCTAATCGACGCCCGGCGTCTTAGCTTGCTGCCGCCCGGTGCCGTACTGGTCAACACGGCGCGCGGAGCCTTGGTCGACGATGAGGCGGTGATCGCCGCATTGACCTCCGGCCACCTCGCCGCCGCCGGCCTCGACGTGTTCCGCGGCGAGCCGGCGCTGCATCCGGGCTATCTCAGCTTGGAGAACGCGGTGCTGCTACCCCACCTCGGCTCCGCAACGGTGGAGACCCGAACAGCGATGGGCATGAAGGCGCTGGACAATCTCGACGCTGTCCGGGCGGAGCAGGAGCCGCCGGATCGGGTGGTGTGAATCAACACCTAGCCTAGTTGGTCAGGAACCGCCGATCGATTGCAGCCCGGTCGATCTTGGCGAGCCCGCGCGCGAACGCGGCCGCAGCGGCTTGGCCATGCGGGGCACTGCGGAACGCGATGTGGAGGGTCTTCTCCTCCAGCAGCCTCGGGTTGAAGGTGATTGCCGTGCGCGCCGATGCCAGGCTCGGATCATTGGCAAGCAGGTAGGCCAGCACGTGGCGATCGATCACAGCGGCGCGCAGCCGGCCGAGCGCCATCTTGCGCAGGTTCGCGACGTCGTCGTTCGAGGTATCGACCGTGAGGCGCCGTTCTTTGACCGCGAGATCGAACGCCGTCTCGTTGATGTAGCCGGTGACCACGCCAATCGGCTGCACGGCCGTGAGGTCGGCCACCGTCGTCCAAGTGAACGGCTGCTGCGCCAGCTGGGCAAAGCCGAGCGGCGAGAGGCCGAAGCTGACCGACGGTGTGAAATCCGCCTCCACTTCGGCGTATTCCGGGAAGTAGCCGACGATCGTTGGGTCCCGGCGCGCGTCTTCAACCGCGCGGCGGAACGGCAGGAAGGTGACGGTGAGGCGCATGCCCTCGGCCGCGAAGGCAGCGCGCGCCAGTGCGACACTGGCGCCACCCTCTGGCAAGGCCGCACCCGAATAAGGCGGCCATTCGATCGAGGTCAAGCGCACCTCGGTTTGGGCTGCGGCTGTGCCGGCAGTACAGACCATCAGCACGGCGGCGATGCGGGCGATCAAGGACATGGCGGTTCTCCTTCGGGGGCTCAGGGGCCAGCGCGGGTGTAGGGGTGGATCTGGGTTGGATCGAGCTGTTGCAGGCCCTGCTCCAGGCGGAGGCGTGCTGCGTCGCCGTGCGGCAGGCGGCGAAATGCGACGTGCAGCGTGCGTTCCGCCAACAACCTTGGATGAAACTGCAGGCTGCCTCCCGCACGGCTCAGATCCGGGGTGTTGGTGACCAGCCAGCGCATCACAGCACGGTCGATCACCACGATCTGGACGCGACCGTGGATCAATCGGCGCAGATTGCTGAGGTCGTCGAGGGCGGCTTCGACCCTGAGCTCCCGGCGTGCTGCCAGCTGGTCGAGCTCCGGCTCGTTGAGGTAGCCCGCGACCACGCCGATCGGCTGAAACGCCCGGAGGTCAGGCACTCTCGACCAGGTGATCGGCCGATCCGATCGATAGGCGAGCCCGAGCGGCGAGGCACCGAGGCTGGTCGAGACCTCGAAGTCATCATCGACATCCGCGTATTCCGGGAAGTAGCCGGCAAGCGTCGGATCTGTCCGCGCCAGCTGCACGGCGCGGCGAAACGGCAGGAACTGCACCTCCAGCTGCACGCCAACCGCCGCGAAGGCCTGACGCACCAGGGCCACTTGCGTGCCGCCGTCAGGTAGGGTCTCGCCCGCGTAGGGCGGCCACTCGAGCGAGGTCAACCGCACCACCACCGGCTCGGCCGCGCTGCTGCGGGTGATCAGCATCGCCATCAGGGCGATCAGCCAGACCAGGTACCGGGATTTCAGGGGCACGTCCATAGGCGATAGCGATAGCCACCATTGAAGTCCGTCTGATGATGGCGGCGTGACAGGATCGCGGCTGTGACGACTTCAGTCCGCGACCAGCTTCCCGCTGCGGGTTGGCAGCGGCTCGGATCCGACGATTTTCGCAACCGGCTGGCCGATCCGCACTTGGCGGTGGGTGCAGTGGGTGAGGAACAGGCCGTTGGTCGCACTCACCACCGGCGTGCGCGCAGCGGCTTGATCGTCCGCTAGCGGGTCGATGATCCAGGCGAAGGTCTGCCCCTTAGCGATCTGGGCGCCGATCGGCTGGTCGAACACGATCACGCCGTTCGCCGTGGCACGCACGACGTCCGTTGCTTCGAGGGGTGTGGCGTCACACAGCGGCTTCGGCAGGGTGGCCGTGCCGGCGAGCAGGCCGCGGTGGCGCAGGAACTGGATCAGACCATCGGCATCCGCTGCGGCGTCCGTATCGGTCACATCGCCTTGGCCGCGGAATTCGGCTGTGCCGGACAGGCAGCCGACCGGGATCGGAAAGCGGCCAGCGAAGCGCTGGCGCAAGCTGTGCCAGATCAGGCTGAACACCTCATCGAACGACTGGCCACCGCTGTCGAGCGCCAGCAGCGTGCCATAGCTGCCGATCGCGGCCGACAAGTCCGCGCCGTCGGGCCAGCAGTCGGTCGAGAGGTAGAGGTGGCTGAGTGCCACGCTGTCGCAGTGCATGTCGACCACGATGTCCGCATCAAAGGCGAGGCGCATCAAGGTGACGCGCAAGCTCGCGAGTTCACCGACCGGCTGCAGGCTCGCGATCGCCGCACCAAAGGCCTGACGGATTAGGCGGGCGTTGACCGCCGGGTTGGCACCAAGCGTGGTCGCGACCGCATCGCCTACCTGGGCAGTGAGATCGGGAAACTCGCGGTTGAAGTTGCTGCGCCCCGCCAGATCAAAGCGCCCGATCATCCGGCCGGAGACGATCTGGTCCAAGCCAATCGGGTTGGCGACTGGGACCACCAAGATCTCCCCAGTCACGCGGCCGGCGGCGGCTTCGTCATCGAGGCGCCGGATCAGGTGGTGGGCGACCAAAGTGCCCGGCGTCTCATCGGCGTGCAGCGCGCCTTGGAAATAGGCCTTCGCAACCGCACCCGGCCGGCCATAGCGGTGCACCTTCACATGCCGGCTGGTACCGATGCTGGAGGTGGGCAAGTCGATGCGTTCGATCGTTTTGGTCATGGCGTTCCTCAATAGCCGCGCGCGAAGTCAACCAGGCCGAGCAGCGGCTCGCCCGCCCGCTCGCGCCGGACCGCATCGGCAAAGTGGCCAGCGACGGTTGCCGCGCTGGCTGAACTGGAGACGTGGGGGGTGATGCTGATGCGCGGATCAGCCCAGAACCGATGGCCCGCGGGCAGCGGTTCGGTCTCAAACACATCGAGCACGGCAGCCCCAAGCCAACCCTGGTCGAGGGCCGGGATCAAGTCCGCCTCCACCAAGTGCGGGCCGCGGCCGACATTGATCAGGATGGCACCGGGCTTCAGCCGGCAGAACAGATCAGCCGAGAGGATGCCGCGC
The DNA here is from genome assembly GCA_013297545.1 of Alphaproteobacteria bacterium. Taxonomy (GTDB): domain Bacteria; phylum Pseudomonadota; class Alphaproteobacteria; order Elsterales; family Elsteraceae; genus RDXE01. Next base: position 4,274 of record JAAFHH010000017.1, on the reverse strand, counting down.
GTCTCCGGCGTCAGCGGCAGCAGGTTAACCAGGATGTCGGCCTCCCGCGCCAGCTGCTGCAGGCCGTCTAGTCCGACCAGCACCTCGACACCGGCGCGAGTTTGCGGGCGCTGCACCCAGCCGAGGGTGCGAAAACCAAGCGCCGCCAGCCGGTCGGCCGCGAGCCCACCCATTTGGCCAAGGCCGAGCACTCCAACCGTCGTTGCACTGGTGTCCCGCATCGCGCGCGGCTGCCAAGAACCGGCGCTCTGGGCTGCCAGGTAGTGCGCGCTGTCCCGGTGGTGGAACAGCACCCAGGTCAGCACATAGTCCGCCATGCGCGCGGCAAAGCCGGCGTCGATCTGGCGCACCAGCTTGGCTGCGCGCGGAAAGCTGGGGTCGAGCACGAAGTGATCGACACCAGCCCCGGTCCCGCAGACCAGGCGCAGATGGCTCAAGCCATCCCACAAGCCAGGCCGAGGCCGCCAGATCAGCGCGTGGGTGATATCCTCCGGCCGGCCACGGTCCGGCCACCAGCGGATGTCTTCGCCCGGCAGAGCGGCGGTTACTGCATCCGCCAGCTCCCGGCCGAACAAGTCGTGCAGGAAACACAAGATCGCCATGTCGGTCGCCAGCATGGACGAGGCCGCGCGAAGGCGCCACCCTAGCGCGATGGTTGTCCCCACCCGCTCGCCGGTTGCCCCGCTCGCTTGGATGGTGTTGGCCGCGTGCTGTGCGCTGACCGCGATCGGCCGCGGCATGGTCGAAAGCTTTGTCGTGTTCCTGCTGCCGCTGGCGCAGGCGTTCGAGTGGAGCCGCGGCGAAGTCGTGCGCATCTTTGCGCTGACCGTGCTGGTCAATGGCACCTCTGGCCTGCCAGTCGGCTGGTTGGTCGACCGGGCGGGCCAGCGCTTGGTCTACAGCCTGGGGCTCGCGGCCTTAGCCTCCGCCTTCCTTGCTGCCCCGTTCCTGACCGAACTCTGGCAGTTCAAGCTGGTGATCGGCGTGGCGGTCGGATTCGGGGCCGCCTGCCTTGGTGGGGTCGCGCACATGCCGCTGCTGGCGCGCTTGTTCCCGGGCCGCACGGGCCTGGCGCTTGGCCTGATCTTCGCGAGTGTGGGGACCGGTGTGCTGGTGATCGTGCCGGCGACCCAAGCGGTGATTGAGGCCGCCGGCTGGGCTGCCGGCTACCGGGCGCAGGCGCTGATGGCGCTCTGCCTGTTGCCGATCGTCTGGCTGATCCCGCTCAAGCGGCTCGCGCGTGAGCACCCGGCTGCCAAGCGCAGCCAGCTCGATGGTACCGGTTTCTTCCGCGCGCTGACCGAGCGTGGGTTTTGGGGCCTGACCGGTGTGTACTTCTTCACGTCGGCCGCGATGTTCGCGATTGCCCCGCAGATCGTCGCCTACTTGATCGAAATCGGCTTTGAGGCGCTGTTTGCCGCCACATCCTTCGGCATCGCCGGGTTCATCTCCGCAATCGGCATCACCAGTGCCGGCACCCTGTCGGACCGGATTGGCCATGCGCGCGTGGTCGGCCTTTCCTTTGCGATGACCGCCACCGGATTGCTGCTGTTGCTGGCCCTAGAGCAAGCCCCCTCGGTACCGCTGCTCGGCCTGTTCATCTTCGTCTATGGCCTATCGTCGGGTACGCGCGGGCCGATCGTCTCCAGCATGGCGGCGCGCCTGTTCGCGGGGCCGCGGCTGGGGGCCATCTACGGCGCGATCACCTGCGGCTATGGCTTTGGTGCAGCACTGGGCGCCTTCATCGGCGGCTGGATTTATGATTGGACCGGTGGCTATCAGGCGATCATCGGCTACGCGATCGTGTGCTGCGCGCTGGGATTTGCCGCCTTCCAACTGGTACCGGTGCGAGACCAACGATGATCACCCTCACCCGAGCCGGCGCTGTCGCCACCCTCACCCTCAACCGGCCAGACAAGCGCAACGCGCTTGATCAGGCGACGTGGGGCGACTTGACGGCAGCACTCGACCAGCTGGCCGCCGATGACCAGCTCGGCTGCCTGATCCTAACGGGCGCTGGCGGCCACTTCAGCGCCGGTGCGGACATCGCGGAATTCGCCAGTGCCCGCGGCGACGCCGCAGCCGGCCGCGCCTACGAAGGCCTGGTGGATGCCGCCCACGCGAGCCTCGCCCGCATTGCCGCCCCCGTGATTGCTGCGATTGATGGGGTGTGTTTCGGCTCCGGCCTCGGCCTGGCACTCGGTGCGGATCTGCGCCTGGCGAGCGCTGGCGCCACCTTCGCAATCCCGGCAACCCGGATCGGCTTGATCTATGGCGCGCGGGAGACGGCAGCCCTGCTCGCCACAGTATCGGCGTCCACGGCGAAGCGGCTGATCCTGACGGCGGACCGCTTCGATGCGGACACGGCCCTGCGCACCGGCCTGATCACCGAG
>JAAFHH010000017.1:0-1871 GCA_013297545.1 Alphaproteobacteria bacterium | reverse complement strand
GAGATCACGGCAGGCCCGGCGGGACCGGCAGCAGGAGCCTTGGCCGAGCGGATTGTCGTCGGCGCCCCACTCGCCGTGCGTGGTGCCAAGCGGGTGCTGACCGAGATGGCGAGGACTGCCCCCGACCCGGCTGGAATCCGCGCCGCCCGCGACGCGTGCCTGCGATCAGAAGACTACCGGGAGGCGGTGGCCGCCTTCCTCGCCAAACGCACGCCAAAGTTCGAAGGGCGCTAACGCGCGAGATAGCCGCCGTCGACGACGAGATCGGTGCCGGTGACGTAGCTCGCCTCGTCCGATGCCAGGAACAGGGCCGCCGCCGCGATTTCCTGAACTGTGCCGAGCCGGCCGAGTGCGGTTGCAGCACCCAGCACTTCGGCCGCCGCCGCCATCGATCCGAACCGGCGCACCAGCCGGTCGGTCGCCGTCGGCCCCGGCGACAGGGTGTTGGCGCGAATGCCCTGGTGGGCGTGGTCGAGGGCGAGCGTGCGGGCCAAGTTGATCAAGGCCCCCTTGGCCGCCGTATAGGCGGGCCGACCAGCAGCACCAACTGATCCCAGTTGAGAGGCGACCAACACCAGCGAGCCACCACCCGCCGCCGCCATCGCCGGCACGGCTGCGCGCACCGCGAGGTAGACGCCGGTGAGGTCAATATCGATCGACCGCCGCCAGAGCACCGGGTCAAGCTCGGTCACGGTGGCAGCGGGTGTGGTGCCAGCTGCTGCTGCCACCAATCCATGCACCGCGCCAAAGCGGGCGAGCGCACGTTCGACGGCGGCGAGGTGTGTCGCCTCCTCCGCCACATCGCCAACCACAGCCTCTGCCGGCAGGCCGTGCAGGGCGGCGCCATCCATATCGACGGCTACAAGCTGTGCGCCCTCAGCGGCAAACCGTTCGACCACCGCCCGGCCAATGCCAGCGGCGGCGCCGGTGACGATCACGACCTTGCCGGCGAGCCGGCTCACGCGGCGGCAGCCCGGCGCAAGCGATCGTTGATGGCGATGCCGAGCCCGGTGTCCGGCACCGTGACCGCAACGATGCCGGTGAATTGATCCGGCTGGTCGAGGTCGTGCAGGTAGGCGAACAGGTTGGCGGCCGCTTCGGTCAAGTTACCGCGCGGCGAGAGGTTGAGGGTCAGTGCCCCGCCCTCCGGCACTTTGGCGCCGAAGCCGAGCACGGCGTCGGTTTCCGCCACTTCGGTTGCATCCAGGCGCAAGCCCAAGCGCGGGCGATAGTGGCTCGCGAGCTGGCCGGGGCTTTTGACCGCCGTGGTCGCCGGCGCCAATTCGCCAATCGCCGCCGCGATCGCCTCGATGCCAACAGACCCCGGCCGCAGCAAAGCGGCTGGCTCGACCGAGAGATCGAGCACGGTCGATTCCAAACCAATCCGGCAGGCGCCGCCGTCCAGAATGTAGGCGATCATCCGGTCGAGCCCGGCTTCCGCCATCGCAGCCGTGGTTGGGCTCAAGCGGCCAGAGCGATTGGCGGAGGGAGCAGCCAGCGGCCGGTCTGCTTCCCGGATCAGCTGCAGTGCGACCGGGTGTTCCGGCATGCGCAGCGCGATGGTGCTGAGCCCCGCACACGCAAGCCGCGAGACACCGCCTTCGGGCCGGCGCTCCACCACCAACGTCAACGGCCCCGGCCAATTGCGCCGGGCGAGGTAGCGCGCCCGCGCATCCATTCGGCCCAGCTTTTCCGCCATCTCGATGGACGAGACGTGGACAATCAGGGGGTTGAAGGCAGGCCGCGCCTTCACCTCGAAAATCGCGGCGACGGCCTTGTCGCTGGTGGCGTCAGCCGCCAGGCCATAGACCGTTTCGGTCGGCATGACGACCAAGCCGCCGGCGCGCAGATGCCCCGCCGCTTCGGCGATG
>JAAFHH010000169.1 GCA_013297545.1 Alphaproteobacteria bacterium | reverse complement strand
GCGCCGCCAACATCCAGCCGGAGTGATCAGAGTTCCAAGAACTCATACGGCAGCGAATTCATCGTCTCGGCACCCTGGTCCGTGATCAGCACCTGATCCTCGACAATGAAACCGCCGAGGCCGTCGATGTAGAACGGGGTCTCGAGTGCCAGCACCATGCCGGGCTCGGCAACCGCATCGCTGTCGGCTGCGATGAACGGCCATTCTTCGCTGAACACGCTCTGGCCAAGCCCGTGGCCGAAGTGGCCGCGGCGGTAGTTCGGCAGGCCGTTGGCGCGCACGCATTGGATCATGGCGCTGTGCACGTCGGCCAAGCGCACGCCGGGGCCGAGCATGCGGTAGCCCAAGTCCCAGGCGGATTTGAGGGCGTGGTAGACCGTGCGCATATCCTCGGTCGCGCGGCCGACGACGTAGGTGCGCGCGCTGTCCGACGAATAACCGGAGAGCACTGCGCCGCAATCGGCCTTGACCACATCGCCTGACTCGACCGGCTTGGAGCTGCCCCAGGGGTTGGCGCCGACGGAGATGTATTCCCACACAGACGTCAGGTTGCGGTGGCCGCGCACGCGGGCCTCGGTGCGCACGGCTTGCAGGAAGAATTCGCCCAGCACATCGCGGGGCACACCCACTTTGATTTCCGGCACCAGCAGCCGGAAGGCGTGTTCGGACAGGCTGCAGGCCTCGCGCAACAGCGCGATCTCGCGCGGTGACTTGATCACGCGCAGGCGGTTCACGATCGCGGAGCCGTCGACGATGGTCGCTTTGGGCAAGGCCGCGGCGAGGGCTGCCGCATCACTGACGGGCAGAAAGTCTTGCTCCACGCCGAGGCGCGCACTCTCCAGTCCACGAGCGCGGAGCTGGTCCGCCAGCACGCGGTAGGCGGCGTCGCGGTCGAAGGTGGCCGGGCGCTCTGGCCCGCCGTGGCGATCGGTCAAGCGATCCGCCAATGGGCGGTTGGAGGGGCCGTCCTCCAAGGTCGTGGTGCCAACCCAGATCGGCAGGAAGGTGATGTCCGCCACATCGCTGCCAGCAGCGACCGCCCCCTTGGCGAGGTCGGGCATCACGGCGGCGGCAGGCACGCTCGCGTCCGCTGGCACCAGCGCGATCGCAGCACCGGCGCGCCGGAACAGGGTGGCGACCCCGGGGGCGGCACCGGTTGCGTACTGGATGTTTTCCGGTTGCAGCAGCACCAGCGCGTCGATGCCGGCGGCCTGCATCAGGGCCTGGGCGCGCGCCCGGTTGAGAAAGGCGCCGGTCATCCGAATGCCTGCGTCGGCAGCCAGGTAGCGATGCCCGGTACCACCGTGAGGATCAGGACCGACGACAACAACACCAGCCAATACGGGATCGAGGCTACAGCTGCTTCTTCCAAGGTCACCTCCCGGTTGGTGATGCCGACCAGCACGAACAAGTTCATGCCAACCGGCGGGGTGAGCATGCCAACCTCAATCATGATGGTGACGATGACCCCAAGCCAGATCGGATCAAACCCAAGACCGGTCAGCAGCGGGAACACGATCGGCAGGGTCATGATCATCATCGACAAGCCATCGAAAAAGCAGCCGAGGATTAGGTACAGCACGACGATCAGCACCAGCATCCAATACTTCGAAATGCCCCAGACCGAGATCACCTCGACCAATTGCTGCGGCAAGCCGAGCAGCTGGATCGATTGCGCCAGCACCACCGCGCCCATGAACACGACAGCCACCACACCGAAGGTAATTGCTGTGCCCATCAAGGCTTTAAAGCATTTTCTTAATGTCAAATCGCCCATCGTAAAGCCGAGGATGGCGGCCGCCAGCACACCGACCCCGGCGGCTTCCGTCGGGGTGGCGATGCCCGCGAACAGCGATCCCAGCACTGAAGCGATCAGCACCAGCAGCGGCCAGATCCGCCACAGCGCCCCCAGAGCGGTCAGGATCGCGACCCGCGGCTCGACCGGCGCAATGCTGGGCTTGGTGGTCGCACGGATCACGATCCAGACCATGAACAAGACCGCGACCATCAGGCCCGGTATCACGCCGGCCAGGAACAGCCGACCGATCGAGGTGTCGGTCAACGCGCCGTAGATCAGCAAGCTGAGCGAGGGCGGAATCAACAGCCCCAGCGTGCCGCCACCGGCAAGCGAACCCACCACCTCGCCGCGGTCATAGCCGCGCGCTTTGAGTTCGGGATAGGCAACCGACCCCACAGCAGCGGCGACCGACATCGACGATCCAGACACCGCGCCGAACACCGTGCAGACCGCGATGTTTGTGTGCAGCAAGCCACCCGGCAGCCGGCCGAACAGCGGCGCCATCGCGAAGCCTGAGGCCACCAGCACCTCGCCCAGCAAGATGAACAGCGGCACGGAGGTCAGCGTGTACTCCGTGAAGATGTTCCACACCGCGACCACGCCCTGCTGGGTCGCCCCGCCGGCGTGGATGTGCAGCATGGCAAAGCCCGCAAGCCCAAGCGCGGAGCCGAGCACCGCACCAGTCAGCACGAAGGCCGCCATGGAGAGGCCGAGGAAGCCCCAGATCATATCTTCAACCCCTCACCTTCCGGCGGTGGGCGGATCATCTGCCAGAGCGCGATCACCAGGGTCAGGCCCATGCAGACGACCATCAGCATCTTGAACGGCGCGATCGACAGGCGCGTCAGCTCCGTGCGTTCGCGAAACCGCACCGCGAGGTCGTAGAACGCCAGCCCTTCAATCAGAAACACGGCGCAGAACGCAACCAGCACGCCTTGCGCCAGAATGTGGATGACGCGCCGGCCAACGCCGCTGAAGCGATCAGACAGCAAAGTCACCCGGATGTTCAGATGCGCCTGGGTGACGTAGGGGATGATCAGGAAGATCGAACTCGCCAGCAGCAGCCCTGTCAGCTCCTCGGTGAAGCCAAGCGGGCGTGCCACGGCGTAGCGCATCACCACTGAGGTGACGATGATGCCGAAGATCCCGGCGATGCTGAGCGCCGCACCGCCGGCCAAGCCCAAGGTCAACCAGCGCAGGATCCGGTCAACCCACCCTGCCACGCTGGTCACTGACCAAGCGCGCGCAGGATGTTCTGCCGGTAAGCCACACCTTGTGGACCGGCTTCGGTCATGATGGTTTCCCAGGTCTTGAGGGCGGCGGCGCGCAGCGCCTGGCGATCTGCCACCGGCAGATCACCGTGGAAGGTGACGCCAGCACCGCGCAGCCGTTCGCGCGCCGCTGCCTCATCGGTCGCGTCGGAGGAGAAGTCGAAGCTCGCCTTCTCGAGATCTGCGATGGCACCGGCAACGACGGCTTTCATATCGGCCGGCAAGGCCGCCCAGCGCTGCTTGTTCGCCATCATCGCATAGGGCACCGGCGGGAAGGGGAACGTGGTGTCGACCACGTGCTTGGCGACTTCGGGCAGCGAAATCGTGTGCGCAATCCGCGTGGGATAGAGCGCGCAATCGACCACGCCGGTTTGCATCGCGGCATAAAGCTCATTCTGGGCGATGAATTGCGCTGCGATGCCAAGGCTGTTGAAGGTCAAGGTTTGGTCGCGGGTGCCGACGCGCAGCTTCAGCCGGCGCAGATCATCGAGGGTCTTCACCTCGGACCGGCAAAAGATCGTGCCGTTCAAAATGCCGAGGCCCATGAAGCCAATGACTTCGATCTCGTTACGGCCAAGCCCGTCGCGCAGCGCGGCCTGCACGGCTGGCAAGGCACGGCGATGTTCCGCCTCGCTGCCAATCAAGCCGTAGACATAGATCGAGGCGAGGTCTGGTGCGTCGCGCCCGAGGAACGGCGACCAGATGAAGGAGAGTTCCGGCGTGCCCTGGCGCATGAAGCGCAACGCATCAGCATCGCGTAAGCCCATCGCACCGCCTTCCAGCAGCTGGATGCGCAAGCGGCCGCCGGCCTTTTCGTTGATCGTCTGCACGAAGGTGCGGATATGGCCGCTTTCCACGCGCGTCGGCGCGTAGGAATTGTTGAAGCGCCATTCCGTGGTCTGTGCCTGCGCCGGCACGGCCAAGCACGACACTGCCACTGCTGCTGCCGCTACACTCTGCCAAACCCGCATCGTCGCCTCCATCCGTAGGGTGAACGGACGTAGGGGACTAGGTCAGGCGGGCCGTGTCAACGGGGGGCGCGTACTCAGGCGTGACTGGTGGTATCTGTCACGCACTGCTATATCTAAACCGCGAATATCGTGAAAGGCCGCAGGTCATGGCAGACGTTCCGATCGATCGAGCAGCAGGCGACACGCCCGTCGCTGAGCGGAATACCAGCCCCGCCACCACGCCGCGGCTGAACGAAGAGGCGCGCGTTGCCGAGATCAGGCGCCGGATTGAATCCTACCGCGGCTTCCTTGGACCCAGTCCGTCCACTGACGAGTACATGGCGCTGATGCGCGGCGAGGATGACGTGTGACGCTGGTTGACACCAACGTTCTCATCGATTTGCTGACCGACGATCCGAATTGGGCGAGCTGGTCGAGCGCGGCACTCACTGAAGCCGTTGCGTCTGAGGGAGCCTTCTTTGCGCCGATCGCCTACGCCGAAGCAGCCGGACGTTTCGATAACGTTCAGCAACTCAATCACGTCCTGGCGGCGTTGTCCGTCCAGCTGATCGAGCCACCGCGGACAGCGCTGTTTTTAGCCGGCAAAGCGTTTCAACGCTATCGCCGCAGCGGCGGACCGCGAACTGTTATCCTTGCCGACTTCCTCATCGGCGCACACGCAGCCGTCTTGGGCATGCGTGTGCTCACGCGAGATCCTAAGCGCTACCGAACCTACTTCCCAGAGGTTCAGCTGATCACGCCGTGATGAAAGTCCAAAAAACCGGACATTGCCGGCCGAAATCGAACAAGCACTCGCGTGTCTCAGTCCGCATCATCTGGGCCAGCTGACGATCGCAACTGACTACCCGTCCGCGATCTCCAAGCGGCGCTCGATGCGGGCGACTTGCTCGCGCAGACGGTCGACTTGTGCCTGAACGTGGGTAACGGTTTCGGCGTCGCCGGCCTGGTCACGCCGAATGCGGTTTTGCCCCTCTTCCAGCCGTGTGAGCCGGTTCAGCACTTCGCCGAGGGTTCCTTCCATGCGTTCCTGGCGCTGGTCCAACCGGCGCAGATACACCAGGACGAGGTTCTCAGGATCGCTGCTCATCATCCACCTCAAGGTTAGTTGAAGTGTACGTGAGATGCCGATGACACGCATGGGAAAACTGGTGCTGCCGACTGGAATCGAACCAGCGACCTCGTCCTTACCAAGGACGCGCTCTACCGACTGAGCTACGGCAGCACACAAGCGCAAGCGGGCTGTTGCCCGCGAGCGAGGTGGGGGTGATACCCAACCCGCGTCCCAAACGCAAGCCTAATGGTTTTCCTTGTTGAACGCCTGGGCCAAGGCCGCCTGCGCTGCGGCAAGCCGGGCGATCGGCACGCGGAACGGCGAGCAGCTGACGTAGTCGAGGCCAACCGTCTCGCAGAACCGGATCGAGGCGGGGTCGCCACCGTGCTCGCCGCAGATGCCGAGCTTTAGGTCCGGCTTGGTCGCCCGGCCGCGCTCGGCCGCGATCGAGACCAGTTCACCCACCCCTTCCTGGTCGATCGACACGAACGGGTCTTCCTCAAAGATCCCGCGGCCGACATAGGTCGGCAGGAACGAGCCCGCGTCATCGCGGCTGAGGCCGAGGGTGGTTTGCGTCAAATCGTTGGTGCCAAAGCTGAAGAAGTCAGCGGCTTCGGCGATCTGGCGCGCCTGCAGGGCAGCGCGCGGCAGTTCGATCATCGTGCCGACCAGGTAGGTCAGCTCGACGCCAGCGGCCTTCGCGACGTCAGCGGCAACCGAATCAACGAGAGCGCGCAAGATCTCGAGTTCGCGCTTGGCGGCGACCAGCGGGATCATCACTTCGGGCACCACGGTCTCACCCAGCTCGCGCTGGACATCGACCACGGCTTGGAAGATCGCGCGGGCCTGCATCTCGTAGATCTCGGGATACGTGATCCCGAGGCGGCAGCCGCGGTGACCCAGCATCGGATTGGCCTCTGAGAGTGCGACCGCGCGCGCTTTCACCGTCCCGATATCGAGGCCGGCAGCAGCCGCCACCTCGGCCATCTCGGCTTCCGAGTGCGGCAGGAATTCGTGCAGCGGCGGGTCGAGCAACCGGATGGTCACCGGCAGGCCGCGCATGATGCGGAAGAGTTCGGCAAAATCGCCCTGCTGCATCGGCAAGATCTTGGCGAGTGCGGCCCGCCTGCCCTTTTCATCCGACGCCATGATCATCTCGCGCACGGCGATGATGCGGGTCGCTTCGAAGAACATGTGTTCGGTCCGGCACAGGCCGATGCCTTCGGCACCGAACTCCCGCGCCGTGCGGGCATCGAGCGGGGTTTCTGCGTTCGCGCGCACCTTGAGCCGGCGTATTTCATCAGCCCAGCCCATCAGCGTGCCGAAATCGCCAGAGAGTTCCGGCTGGATGGTTGGCACGTCGCCAACAAACACCTCACCGGTGCCGCCATCGATGGTGAGGCGCTCGCCGGCACGCACCGTGGTGCCCCGGCAGCTGAGCGTGCGCGCGGCGTAGTCGACGCGGATGTCGCCGGCCCCCGACACGCACGGCCGCCCCATGCCGCGGGCGACCACGGCAGCGTGGCTGGTCATGCCGCCGCGGGTGGTCAAGATACCCTTGGCCGCGTGCATGCCGTGGATGTCTTCGGGGCTGGTCTCCACCCGCACCAGGATG
>JAAFHH010000168.1 GCA_013297545.1 Alphaproteobacteria bacterium | reverse complement strand
CCCCCCGCTTGCGGGGGGAGGGGCTCATATTACCCCTTCGCCAGCGGATGCTTGGATTGCACCAGCTTCTGCAGCTCAGGCGAGGCGACGTGGGTGTAGAGTTCCGTTGTCGCGATGCTCTGGTGGCCGAGCAGATCCTGCACCACGCGCAAATCCGCACCGTTGGCGAGCAGGTGGGTCGCAACCGCGTGGCGCAGCACGTGGGGGGAGACGGTGGTCGGATCGACCCCGGCCTCGCGCGCCAACGCCTTTAGATCACTGTAGACCCGGGTGCGGCTGATCGGCTGGCCGCTAGCGTCCGGGAACAAGTGCAGGGACGCTTTGCGGCCGAGCAGGCCCGCACGCACCGGCAGCCAATCGAGTACGGCGCGCCGTGCGGCTGGGGTCAGCGGCACCACCCGTTCCTTGTTGCCCTTGCCGCGCACCAGCACGGTGCCAGTGTCGCGCACGACGGTCGCGAGTGGCAGGGTGCAGAGCTCGGTCACCCGCAAGCCGGCGGCGTAGAGCACTTCCAGCATGCACACCAGCCGCGGTCCGTCGGGCGCCGGACGGGCAGCGGCGGCTGCGATCAGCTTGGCGATGGTATCAGGGCTCAAGGTTTTCGGCAGCGGCCGGCCGAGCTTTGGCGATGACAGCGCGCTGGTCGGGTCATCGGCGCGCTGGCCTTCGGTGTAGAGGAAGCGGAAATAGCCTCTGAGGGCTGCCAGCCGCCGGCTCTGCGTGCGGGCGGTAAAGCCCGCTGACGCAAGATCGCGCAGATAGCTTGCGAGTGCGTCGGCATCAATCGCCGCCAAATCGCCGAGGGCCGCGGTCGCGTGGGCGAGGTCACTGCGGTAAGCGTCGCGCGTGTGCGGAGAGGCGCCACGCTCGACCATCATCATTTCCAGGAAGGCGTCGATCGAGGCGCTGGTCACAGCCCCGCACCGATGAGGATCGCGAGTCCCAGCCGCCGGGCGACGGGTTCCTGGCCAATCGTGCGCAGCGCATCGACCAGCGCGCCCGCCACCACCGGCGGCAGTTCCCCCACCGCACGCTCGCCCGCAAGCCCCAGCAGCAGGGCGAGCGTCTCGCCGAAGCGGCCTTCGACCGCGGCACTCGGCAGCTGCAGCAAGCTTGCTTGAGAGAGCGGAGCCGTCACGGCGTCTGCTGTGCCAGGCAGCGTTGCCCAGGCACTCCCCGGGATCTCATCGCCAAGGGCGCGCAAGACTGCGAACAGCATCAGTGCACGGGTCCCCGTCTGGGCGCCACCCACGCGACGATCTGCGTCGAGCCAGGCGAGGATCTGCTGCTCAAACACGCCATCGCCGCGCCCGAGCAGGCGCAGGATCGGCCACACTGTTGCGGGTTGGGCATGGTCGGCCCAGGCGATCGCGCGTGCCGTGTCGCCGGCGAGCGCGTAGATGCGGGTGGCGTCGGCAGCGTGTGATCCCAACATGGCGGCCGGGCTGATATCACTGAGGGCTGGAGCCAAGGCACTGGCATAGGCCTCGCCCAATCCCAGTGGCCGCGCGGTGGCGAGCAGGGCGCGGGCGGCTTCCAGGCGGGCGACCGGGTTGGTGCCGACTGTTGCTGCCTGGAACAGCTGGGCGCGCCCGCGTGGGCCGACGTCCGTCCGGGCGGCACCGGCGATCATCGCAGCTTCAGCGGCTGGCACGGCACTTTGCTCGATGACCCGGCGCAACGCTGCGCCATCAAGCGCGCCCACCCGAGCCGCTCGCTCGGCGGCGGCCAGGTGCACGGGGGCTGGTTGCGCACTCGCGTTCGCGAGGGTGCGGGCAACCGGGATCGAGGCGACAGCGACACTGGCGACCGGCAGTTCCCGGTTGGCTGCGGTTGCCAGCCCGACGTGCCAGCCCTGCAGGCGGTCCGGCGGATCGAGCGGTACACCGCGGCTGCCGCCGAGGCTTTCGATTAAGCCGACCAGCAGCGGGTCGACCGCGCCGCGTTCCTGCAGCGCCGTGGTCACCAGTTGAGCTTGGCGGGCATCGCCGCTGAGGCCATGACAGGCGGCCCGGATCTGCAACCAGACCGGCGTGCGATACCCCTCCGCCAGGGGCAGGGCGAGCGCACACGCGGTCGACGGGTCGGCCGCGAACGCGAGTTCGACCCGGGCGAGGGCGAGCGGCTCCCCGCCCGTGCCGCTCGGCAAAGCAGCGAGGATCTGGGTCAACTCTTCGGTTGCCCCCAAGCGTGTCAGTTTGGCCAGCCGCGTGCCGATCACGCGGGTCGCTTCGCTCGCGGGGCCATCGGGCACGGCGGCGCTCGCGAGCAGCTGGCGCTGCAGGCGGGCCAACACGACCGAGCCCGGCTGGTCCGGCAAGCGCTGCAGCAGCAAGGCTGCGACCGACCGGCTGGTGCCGCGCCAGAGCTCGGGGCCGAACGGTGCGGTGCCAGGAATGCCGACGCGGTCGAAATCGACCGGCCCAAGCGGCGATTGGTCGACGGTGGTCGGTGCGCGCACGGGGCTCGCTGGCTCGGCGGCCGGAGTGGGCGCAGATAGAGGAGCCGCAGCGGGTGGTGCTACTGGTGCCCGCAAGGAGGGCACGACTGCAGGCTCGCCTTGGTTCGGGGGGGCGATGCGAATCGGCCCGCCCTGTGCGAGCGCGCTGCCGGCAAGCAGACACAGACCAAGGGCGAGACTAGCGGCTGAGGAAACGCTCATTCGGGATCACCCGTTCAACAGGGCCAGAGGGGGCAGGGATCGGCAGAAACGCAAGCGTTACCGCGCCGACCAGCAGCAGGACGGCGAGCACGGCAATCAAGATGACGACAACACGGCCCATCGGCGGCTCTCTCGGGCTAGCGCCGGCTCGGTTGCGGGGTACGACCCCGGCGCGCCATAGTTTCGCAACTCCACCCGGCCGGGACAAGGGCCGCTCGGGGTGGCAAAACCATGGCACGGCGGGGAGGCCGCAGCCGATGATCGACGACGTGGCCGAAGCCGCCGGTTTGGCGGGCCTGACCCAGTCCGTGGTGCTGGTTGGATTGATGGGTGTCGGTAAGACGGCCGTCGGCAAACGCTTGGCAGTCCAGCTGGGTCTGCCGTTCGCGGATGCCGATCACGAGATCGAAGCGGCTGCTGGCATGACGGTCGCCGAAATCTTCCAAACCTGCGGCGAGGCCGGCTTTCGGTCGGGCGAACGGCGCGTGATCGCCCGCCTGATCGAGGGGCCGCCGATGGTGATCTCAACTGGCGGCGGCGCCTTCGTCGACCCGGACACGCGCCGGCTGGTGAAGGACCGCGCGATCTCGATCTGGCTGGTGGCCGATATCGAAGAGCTGGTGCGCCGCACCCAGCGCCGCAACAATCGCCCGCTGCTGTCGGCCGGTGACCCGCGCGAGATCCTGACGCGGCTGGCCGAAGCCCGCGCACCCTGCTACGCCGAGGCGGACATCCATGTCGCCTCCAGCCGTGGCCCCGTCGAAGAGACGGTGCACCGTGTGCTGTTGGCGCTCACCCTGCATCTGGACCAGCCGCACCATGCCCACGCTTGAGCGTATCTCCGTCGCCCTGGAGGCGCGATCCTACGATGTCGTGATCGGCACTGGTCTATTGGAACAGGCCGGTGCGCTGATCGATCAGGCGTTCGGCCGCCCACGGCGCGCGGTGATCGTGACCGACGAGACGGTGGCCCGCCACCAGCTGCCGCGCCTGCTGCAGGGGCTCGGCCAGCCCGCCGCCGTGATCACCATCCCGACCGGGGAGGGGGCGAAGAGCTGGGCGACGTTGCAGCAGGTCGTGGATCAGCTGCTGGCACTGCCGGCGGATCGCGGCACGGTGGTGGTCGCCCTTGGCGGTGGGGTGGTGGGCGATCTCGCCGGGTTCGCGGCGGCGATCACCTTGCGGGGCCTCGATGTCGTGCAGATCCCAACCACCTTGCTGTCCCAAGTCGACAGCAGCGTGGGGGGCAAGACCGCGATCAACACGAGTGCTGGCAAAAACCTGGTTGGCGCGTTTCACCAGCCGAGCCTGGTGCTGGCGGACATCGAGTGTCTGCAGACCCTACCCATGCGCGAACGCCGTGCCGGCTACGCGGAGGCGGTCAAGCACGCGGCACTCGCCGACGCGCCGTTCATGGACTGGCTGGAACAGCACGGGGTACGCGCCCTCGAGGGCGATGCCGACACGCTTGCCCGCATCGTCAGCCATTCGGTTGCGACCAAAGCTGCGATTGTGGCGGCGGACGAGCGCGAAGCCGATCGCCGGGCGCTGTTAAACCTCGGCCACACGTTCGGCCACGCGCTGGAGGCGGAAACCGGCTTTTCTGATCGCCTATTGCACGGAGAGGCGGTGGCGATCGGCATCGGCCTCGCGTTTGATCTCTCGCACCACTTGCTCGGCTGCCCCGCATCCGATGCCGCGCGGGTGCGTCAGCACTTCGCGGCGGTTGGCCTGCCGACCCGGATCAGCGATGTGCCAGGGGCACCCTTCGATGCCGACCGGCTGATCGCCCACATGGCGCACGACAAAAAGACTGCAGATGGCAAGCTCACCTTCATCCTCGCCGATCGTTTGGGGGCGGCCCGGGTGGTCAAAGCCGTCGATCCTGTTGCAGTGCGGCATGTTTTGGTCTCTTGAAGACGTTTGATGGCGGGTTTACCTTGAGAGGGTCGCCAGCAGCGATGCGGCACGTTTGGGGAGAGACCGTCATGAAACGCAAGATCGTGCCGAATATCGTCCAACGCCGGGAGCTGTTCACGCTCGCCCCTGAAATGACCGTGCGGGATGCAGCGCTGCTGATGACCGAACGGCGCATCGGCGCCATCATCGTCATGCGCGAAGGTAAGCTGGTCGGCATCTTGTCCGAACGCGACGTGATGACCCGGGTGGTGGCCAAGAAGCTCGACCCCGATACCACCCTGGTTGGCCAGATCATGACGCCGGATCCGATGACGATCCGCCCGGATTCCACCGCCGGCCATGCGCTGACCTTGATGCACGAACGGGGCTTTCGCCACCTGCCAGTGACCGATGCCACGGGTGTGGTCGCCATGGTTTCGATCCGCGACCTTTATGCTGCTGTTCAACAAGAGTTGGAGGAAGACATCCGGGAGCGGGATTCCTATATGTTCGGCTCCGGCTACGGGGCGACCCAGTAAGCTGCCGCTCCGGCTAGACCCGGTGGCGGTTCCCCGACGCCACCCGGTTCGAGGCCCCATGTCGTTACCTGAGCCAGCCCCGCGCAAGCGCCTGCACCACCGCCGCATCGATGCCGAAGGGTATCTGCGCGACGACGGGCTGTGGGACATCGAAGCCCGGATCACGGACGTAAAGGACTACGCGTTCGAGAACGCCTGGCGCGGCACGCTGGAACCGGGCGATCCGATCCACGACATGCAGCTGCGCCTCACGCTTGACGATCAGTTGACCGTGGTGGCGGTGGAAGCCATCACCAACGCCTCGCCGTTCCAGATCTGCGGTGATGTTACGCCGAACTTCCAGCGCTTGATCGGCGTCAGCATCGGCAAGGGCTGGCGCCAGGCGATCAAAGCCCGGCTTGGCGGCGTGGAAGGCTGCACGCATCTGGTCGAGCTGCTGGGACCGCTTGGCACCACCGCGTTCCAGACGATTTTCCCGTACCGCTACCGGATTGGCAAACCGCGAGGGCACGGCGGACAAGAAGCCGCGCATCTTGGATACCTGCCATGCGCTCAGCTCCGACGGGCCGGTGGTGCGCCAGCACTTCCCGGCGTTCTACACCGGACCGGATCGCCCCTGATGCCCGGCCTGTTGACCCGCACGGCTGGGGACCTCACCACCCCCCGCCAGCGCCTGGCCGCATGGGCGGACTTGATGCTGGTCGATCACGGCGTGTTCCGGGCGATCTACCTGAACCGCCACGAGGTGGCCCCCGGCATCTGGCGCTCCGCCCAGCCTTCGCCTGCACACCTGGAGCGGCTGGCGGGCGAAGGCTTGAAGACCGTGCTGAACCTGCGCGGGATCAGGCGCTGCTCGTCCTACCTCTTGGAGGTGGAGGCGTGTCAGCGCCTCGGCCTCACCCTGATCGACTTACCCATCGGCAGCCGGGAAGGCCCGCCACTCGACCGGATCGAGCGCGCGGCCGAGGTGTTCCGGACTGCCGAGCGGCCGATCTTGATGCACTGCAAATCCGGGGCAGACCGCGCCGGCATGATGGCCGCCCTCTACCTGTTGGTGCATGAACGCCGTCCGGTCGCGGAAGCCGCCCAGCAGCTGTCGCTGCGCTTCGGCCATGTGAAGGCGGCACGCACCGGTGTGCTGGATGCCGTGCTGGCCGCGTTCGCAGCCTCTGGCCAGACGGATTTCTTGACCTGGGCTGCGACAGCCTACGATCCGGACGCGATCAAATCCGAGTTTTTGGCGACTGGGGCGGGCCAACGCTGGTCTTCCCACCTGGTCGATCGCGTGCTCCGGCGGGAGTAGGCGAGGTGCCACGCTACAAGCTCACCCTCGAATACGATGGCACGGGGTACGTCGGCTGGCAGCGCCAGGCGAGCGGTGTCTCCGTTCAAGGCCAGGTGGAGGCAGCCCTCGAACGGCTGACGGGCGCCCATGTCACCATCATCGCGGCTGGCCGGACGGACGCTGGCGTGCACGCTAGAGGCCAAGTAGTGCACTTCGACCTGCCCAAGGCGTGGGACCCGTTCCGCTTAGGCCAGGCAGTCACGTTCCACCTGCGCCCGGACCCGATCGCAGTCGTACTCAGCGAAGCCGTGCCGGACAGCTTCAACGCCC
>JAAFHH010000167.1 GCA_013297545.1 Alphaproteobacteria bacterium | reverse complement strand
AAGTCGCTGGCATCGGCAAGCTCCAGCGGCCGTCGCCATTGTGGCTTGGCAGATCATGGCCGAAGCGTTGGTAGAGGCTGCGGACCGTGTCGGTCAGCTCGAACGCGATGCCGAGGGCGGTTGCGAGCATGCCATGGCTGTCGGACAGGACCGGGAACGCGAGGTCGTTTTTCTCCGCCGTCGACAGGCCGTGGTCCGGCAGTTCAGGCGAAACCGCGACCAGCCGGCCGCCAGCGGCGTGGATTTCCGGCAAGATCGCTTGGAAAGCGCGCAGTTCGAGGTTGCAGTACGGGCACCAGCCACCGCGGTAGAAGGTGACGATCAGCGGTCCGTCCTGGATCAGGTCGGCCAGTGCCACCCGCCGGTTCAGCTGGTCTGGTAGCACCAGCTGGGGAAACGGCTGCCCGGTGGTGCGGGCGTGCGCCAGGATGCCGCTCGCGCGCAAGTCCTCGATATCGGTTGCGATGGTGCTGGCGATTTCCGGTCCAGCACGCTCGGCCCAACTGGCCTTAAACGTCTGCAGTGCATTGGTTAACGACATCGGATCCTCCTCAACTCAAGCCGCCACGCGGCGGGACGGCGCAACCCACAGGGTGTTCGCCATGAACGCGTCGGTCGGGGTGTGGGTGATGTGGTTGGTGTAGTTGGAGATGGTTTTGGTCGCGACGATCAGGATCACATCCAGCACCTGGCGCTGGCTGAAGCCGGCGGCGAGGAAGGCATCCACAGCCGCGTCGCCCACATGGCCGCGCGTTTGAGTGACAGCAGCGGCGAAGCGCGCGAGCGCATCGAGCTTGGCATCGGGCAGTGCTGCTCCATCGCGCAGGGCGGCAATGATCTCGGCTGGCACCTTTGCCATCCCGGCCAGCGCCGTGTGGCCGGCCATGCAGTATTCGCACTCGTTCACGTAGTTGATGGCGAGGAACGCCACCTGCTGTTCGATCGCGCTCAGGCTGGTTTTGCCGACCAGGGTGAACAGCTGGTCGTAGGCCTGCAGCAGTTCCGGGCTTTCGGCGAGCGTGCGGTGCAGGTTCGGGATGAAGCCCCAGGCCTGTTGGATTTGGCTCAGCTGGTGGCCGGCACTGTCGGGCGCGGTTTCGGGCGTGTGCAGGGTGAAGCGGGTCATCACAGTCTCCTTGGTCTCACGGGACCGGCCGTCCGGTCGGTGAGGAGAGCGTGCGGTGCGAGTGATCTCGAATAAATGCGGGCGATCTGATATCATTCATACGAAACCCAGATGAATGGTGCGCGATGGATCTGCTGGCTCTGATGGCGGTGTTTGTTCGAGTGAGTGAGGCTGGCAGCTTCACATCCGTCGCCGAGGAAACCGGCCAGAGCCAGCCGACGATCAGCCGGCAGATCGCGGCTTTGGAACGCCACCTCGGTGCCCGGTTGATCAACCGCACGACGCGGGCGTTGGCTTTAACGGAAGAAGGGGCGGGCTTTCTGGAGCGCGCGCGAACCGCCCTCGACGCGGTTGCCGAAGCAGAAGCGACAGTGGGCCGGCGGCGGCTGCAGCCGACCGGGCAGCTGCGACTGGCCACGCCGGTTGCATTCGGGCGCTTGCACATCGTGCCGCGGCTCGGTCGCTTGCTCGCCCGCTACCCGGAGCTCAGCCTCGATCTGGTGCTGCACGACGGCGCCAGCGACCTGGTCGAAGAGGGCATCGACCTCGCGATCCGCATCGGCACGATCAGCGATCCGACCCTGGTCGCCCGCCAGATCGGCGAGACCCGCCGCGTGACCGTCGCCGCACCGAGCTATTTGGCACGGGTTGGCACACCGGTGGTGCCAGCCGACCTCACGAATCATGATTGCATTGTCTACACCCGGCTGGCGACGGGATCGCTCTGGCGTTTTGAGACATCCAGCGGTGCGATCGATGTGGCGGTGACCGGCCGGTTTCGCGCCAACAACTCTGAAGCTGTGCGGGAGGCGGCGTTGGCTGGTCTCGGGATCGCCGTGGTGCCGACCTGGCTGCTCGCCGATGAGATTGCAGCCGGGCAGCTCACTGTGCTGCTCCAGGATTTTGAACCGAAGCGGCTGCCGATGCACGCGGTCTACCCCTCCCGGCGCTATGTGCCACCCCGCACCCGGGCGGCGATTGATTTCTTCGTGACCGAGTTCCGTTTGGATCCTGCCTTCAGCAGCGCCATCCTGTAGCAAGTTGTCGCCAAACAGCCGCAGACCAGTGCCAAACGCCATCGCTCACGCCAATATCCGCACAGAAAAAACGGAAATCGAAGACCTCGACCCCTCGTGGATCGCCCCTGCCCCTAAGCGGGTTAGGGGCTTTTGGCTTGAAACCAGCGCCACCACCCCCCAAACACCCTGAGACTAGGGTCAAACGCCAACCCGTCCGGCAGTTCCCCTAAAAGAATTGCGGAATTCTCGTACCTGGATCTGCATACATCTGAGGTCTTTTTCATACTGACAGGATGTAATTGCCCACATCCCTCCTATATCCCACGCCGTTGAGAGCGTTTGGAGGGTCAAATGGCAACCGCGATAACTGTGGCGCATGGGGATGGCATCGGTCCGGAGATCATGGCGGCAACGCTTCGAATCCTGCGCGAAGCCGGTGCGCGCCTGGACGTTGAGCCGATCGAGATCGGTGAGGCGGTCTATCGCCGCGGGGTCAGCTCGGGCATTGAAGCGTCGAGCTGGGACAGCTTGCGCCGCACCTCCGTGCTGTTGAAGGCGCCGATCACCACGCCATCGGGCGGTGGCTTCAAAAGCCTGAACGTCACCATTCGCAAGACCATGGGGCTCTACGCCAACGTGCGCCCCTGTGTGGCCTACCACCCGTTCGTGCCGACCCGGCACCCGGGCATGGACCTCGTGATCGTGCGCGAGAACGAGGAAGACTTATACGCCGGCATCGAACACCGGCAGACCGACGATGTCGTGCAGTGCCTGAAGCTGATCAGCCGGCCGGGCTGCGAGCGCATCGTGCGCTACGCCTTCGAATACGCCCGGCGCACGGGACGCAAGCACGTCACTTGCATGACCAAGGACAACATCATGAAGATGAGCGATGGCCTGTTCCATCGCGTGTTCCGCGAAATCGGCGCCGAATATCCGGAGATCGGCAAGGATCACATGATCATCGATATCGGCACCGCGCTGGTCGCCGATCAGCCGGGCCGGTTTGATGTCATCGTCACGCCGAACCTCTACGGCGACATCATCTCCGATGTGGCAGCGCAGGTGACCGGATCGGTGGGTCTCGGTGGCTCGGCCAACATTGGCGACACCATCGCAATGTTCGAGGCGATCCACGGCTCCGCGCCGGACATCGCTGGCAAGGGCTTGGCGAACCCGTCTGGCCTGTTGTTGGGGGCTGTCATGATGCTGGTGCACATCCGCCAGGCGGACGTGGCTGCGGCTGTGCACAACGCCTGGCTGAAGACGCTGGAAGACGGCGTGCACACGCCAGACATCTGCGGCGAGCGCACGAGCGCCCGGGTCAGCACCGATGGCTTTGCCGATGCGGTGATCGATCGGTTGGGTCACGCCCCAACTCAGCTCACCCCAGTGGCCTACAGCAATCCGCCCGTGGTCTCCAACCACGCGACCACGCTGCTGCCGCGCAAGCGCGCAGCGAAGGCGATGGTCGGGGTGGATTTGTTCTTCCACTGGGATGAAGCCGCAGCGGGCTTGGCCGAGCGGATCAACGCCGTCACCAACGGTGCGCTCACCTTGCAGATGATCACCAACCGCGGCGTCAAAGTGTGGCCGAATGGCGCGCCAGAAACCTTCTGCACTGATCATTGGCGGGCGCGCTTCATGGATGCCAACGGCGACGGCACCGTGAGCCACCCGGAAATCATCGATCTGATGCGCCGGGTCACCAACGGTGGCCTCGACGTCGTGAAGTCGGAGGCGCTGTGCACCTTCGATGGTGAGCCAGGCTACAGCCTGGGCCAGGGCCAGTAAGCGCTGGGTCCTGAACCGTCGAGCGGTGGCGGTTACCCGCTTGGCGCTGCTCGCAGCGCCAAGCGACCGGTCGCCGCCAACTCTTGCAGTCCCAGGATGATGCGCTCGTCCGGGATCCCTGGGTGGTCGGCCTGGAAGCTGCGCACGATGTGATGGGCGGCCGCCGTACCGTCGCACAGGGCCAGCAACCGCTCGGCCGCCTGCGGATCGAGGTGGATGCTTGCGGGCGTGGTGTCTGGTGGGGCTAGCGGATGGGGCACCGCCAGCGGATCGATCTGGACCTGCTCTTGCCGCCGGCGCCAGAACGGCGCATCCGGCCAGCGACGCTCGGTGCGGTAGTGGCGCCAGCGGGTGCGCAGGTAGGTTTGGAAATCGCTCGCCACCGCCTCGCCGTAGCCGGCCAGCGCCTCGCCGCCCGCGAACAGCGCGTCGGCGGCGACAATCGCCCCCTGAATGCCGCTGCCCATGGCGTGCGGGATACCGCTAGACGACAGCGGATCGTGGGCCGCCGCTGCATCACCGACCGCGACCCACCCGAGGCCACCTGGGTGCACCAGGCTGCCAGACGCAGCCGAATGCGTGGTGGTGTCCGTGCAGAATACTGCGTCTCCGAGCGTGCGGCGGACTGCGTCGGTCTCAGCCAACAAGTCCTGCCAGCGCTCGATGCGCGTCGCCCCCATCTCGCGGGCAATGTCGGCATCGGTCATCAGCACCGCGACGATCTGGTTGCCCGGGATCGGGGCGGCATACCACCAGCCATAGGACTGGGCTTCGACCAGCACGGACTGTTCCACCACCTGCCCTGGTGCGAGCGTGGCAATCCGGCTGATCCCAACCAGACGGTCGTGGCGGATCAGCTGGGCACCCTGGCTGCGCGCGATCCGGGCGGAGCGGCCGGAGGCATCGATCAGATAGCGGGCCTGGAGATCGCTCTCCCCGCCAGCCTGGCGCAGCCGCAGGTGCCAACCACCGGCCTGAGTGCGCGTGGCGGAGACGACCCGGGTTCCCGTCAACAACCGCCCGCCGCGGTCGACAAACGTGTCCGCCAGCATGCGATCGAAGCCGAGCCGGTCGAGGCTCCAGCCGGAACCGTGCACGGTGAACAAAAAGTCGAGGCTGCCGACCTCGGCCGATCCCCAAGCAGCCCGGCTGCCAAAGGCGCTCAAGGGTGTGTTGCGGGCGAACCCGTCCCAAACCTTCAAATAGTCGAGCACTGGCCGCGTGCCGGGGGAGAGTGACTCACCCGGCCGGGGTTCAGTGTAGTCAGACGCCTCCACCACCACGACGCGGACGCCCTGGCGTTGCAGCAGGGTGAGGCCGGCGGTTGTCCCCGCCGGCCCCCCGCCCACAATGGCGACGTCGTAGCCGAGATCGATCGGCGCCGTGGTCATGACCCCGACGACGGTGCATTCACCATCTTGTACTGTGCGAGACCGCCGAAATCGCGTTCCTGCTCGACCAGGTAGTCGATGCCCGCGGCGCCGTGGTTGACGATGAAGCCAAGCCGGCTCCAGTTGTTGATCATGTCGGTGATCGCGGCGATCCCGCGCTGGTATTCCACCCGCTGCCCGGCCGGGATCACCGGCTGGCCATCGATGTTGGACACATAGGCATCGAGCACCTGGTCGCCTGGGTTGCGGCTGCCGGTCACCACATGCATCGGGCTCTGCGGCGGCCACCAGTAGACGTAATAGGTTGGCGGCACTTCGATGCCGGTGCCGTCCGCGAACTGGTTGACCTTGGAATTGGTGATGTTCGGCGTCTGCACGGTGCATTCCTGGAAATCGGCCTGCCAGGGGATCGCCATGCGCTTGGTCAAGTCGCCGGGCTCGCAGCCTTGGCCCAGCTGCTCGTCGGCCGTCGTGCTGAGGCCATGGGTCGCGTAGTAGAGGGTGGTGCTGTCGACCGCGCCGTTGAAGTGCGCGACCTTGAGGTGCAGCGGTGCGTCGTAGATCGCCGGGCAGCGCACAATCCAGGTGGTCTCGATGCCGGGCGAGAAGGGCGCACCGACGCAATTGCCGATGCTCGCTTCTTCCAGCGGCAGGTTGAACGGATCTGGGCGCGTGGACGGCCCGGCCGAGAATTTGCCGACCGACCATTGGTACAAGAAGAAACACTGCGTGGCAGACAGCGACTCGAACTTATAGATCGGCCCCTGGTTGGTGACCGAATTGTCGCCGGAATTGAGCGGCAGCAGCGGGATCCCTTCGGCGGAGAACAGGGTGTTCGGGCCGTTCGGCACCTTGTCGATAAACTCCGCATAGGCCGCCGGCAGCACCGGCACGCGGAAGAAGCTGAAGAAGCGCTTGCGCGCCTCTGCGGTGCGCTCCGACGGGTCGGCCATGTCGAAGCCGGGGTTGGCGAAGCTCGCGAGGTAGGGGATGTCCGCCACCCAGCGGTAACCCTGGATGCGATCGAAGATCGGCTTTATGTGTGAGTAGTACTCGACTTCATAGTCCGGATTGAAGCCTTTGAGTGGGGTGTAGCCGTCATACTTCGGATAGCTCGCGTCGCTGTACTCCGGCCCGAATAGGTCTGGATAGGCATTGTGGAACCGGATCGCGATGTCGGCCGCAGTGTCGAACAGGGTGGTGATGTTCACGACTTCCGGCGCGTACTTCGGGCTGCCGACGATCAGCCAGGCGGGAGTGACCTGTTCGACATCCCCGGACGTGTAGAAGATCTGGGCCATGACATAGCCGTCCGAGATATCGTCCCAGAAGTTACCGGCGCCGCGGAACGAGGCGATGTTGCCACTGCCGGTCACGTTGCCGAACCCACCCAGCGCGACCAAGTTCCCCTCGGCATCCA
>JAAFHH010000166.1 GCA_013297545.1 Alphaproteobacteria bacterium | reverse complement strand
TCGCCTGAGAGATCACAGACTTGCCGGACCCGCTCTCCCCGACCAGGGCGACGGTGCCACCAGCCGGAATGGCAAACGACACGCCATCGACGGCTGCGAACCGCCCGGCGGGCAATTCGAACTCGACGCACAGATCCTCGACGCGGATCACTTCGGCCATGGGCGTGATCCTACTGCGCTCAGCGCCGGACGCAACGTTTGGCGGTAGCCAGCGACGGTATGGCGGCGATCACCGCAGCGACTGAAAGGGAGATAGATCGTTTCGCGTAGATCGTCCGCACACTGGACCCGAGGGCGTGGCGGCGTTATGGCAGCGTCAAATTGATGTCCGCCACCACAGGGTGCCCGTACCACGATGCCGATCACGCTTGCCGGAACTGCTCCGAACCTCGCCGCCACGGGTACAGCTGCTGGCCCAGTCTCCCTCACGGTTGGTGGGCCCTACCTTGATAACTCTGTCGCGGTCGCGGTGCCGGGCGGCGTATTCACCAAAATCGATGCCAGTGCTGTGACCGCGGCGGGTGCCGTCACTCTGATCGGCAATGGCATCGGCAACTTCCTCCAAGCCCCCAACAGTGCCACGCGGTTGGAAGGGCTGGGCGACAGCGACAGCCTCTACGGCGGCACTGGCGCTGATACGCTAATTGGCGGCAGCAACCAAGACACCATGGAAGGCGGCGGCGGCGATGATCTGCTGATCATCGAGAACGCCCCGCAAGTGAACGGCTACGTCGAAGTAATCCGTGGCGATGGCGGAGGGGCCGACGTGCTGCGGCTGGTCGAAGGTGCGGCGCACGGACTGCAGCTGTCCACCATCACCGACATTGAAGTGCTGGAGTTCTCCGCCAACGGCTCAGCCACCATGACCGTCGCCCAATGGGGTCAGTTTATGACCATCACCGGCGGTGCTGGTACGAACACCCTCGAATTCTTTGATGCTGGCACGTTCGACATGAGCGGCAAGTCGGTCAGCAGCATCGAAGTGATCACGCTGTCCTCGGGCAACGATGTCTTCACCGCACCCTCCAACGTACTGACCCTCAATGGCGGCAGTGGCGATGACTCCATCACCGCGGGCGACGGCGATGTCACCCTAATCGGGGGTGCGGGCAAGGACACCCTACGCGGCGGCAACGGGGGCGTGACCTTGGTGATCACGTCGCCCAGCGATTTGGTCGCGGGGGAGATTTATGACGCCGGCGCCGCGGGACCGAGTGACACGCTGCTGCTGAGCACGGCGGGCACCTACGACCTCACCACCGTCACACTCACCAACGTCGAACTGGTCAGCGGCAGCAGTGGTTCGGACATCGTGTCGCTCACCAAGGGACAGATCGCCTCGCTGTCGGACGGCGTTAATCTCGCGGCCGGCACCGGCGACCGACTGATCATCACCGGCGCCACCGGCACCGTGACGGACACCATCGTCGGAGCAGAAGAGCTGATCCTCAACGCGACCGCTGGCGTCACGATGACGCTAACGGCCGCCCGCACCACGGTGGTGAATGGTGCGTTCGCCGATGTCTTCACCGGTTCAGCGTTGGCCGACCTGGTGTTCCTCGATGGCGGCAACGACACCATGACCGGCGGCGTTGGTGCCGACACCCTTATGGGGGAAGCCGGCGACGACAGCCTGTCTGGTGGCAACGATGCGGACCGGTTGTTTGGCGGCGACAATGCCGATGTGCTCGCAGGCGACGGCGGCGATGATGTGCTGGTCGGCGGCCTTGGAAATGACACCCTCAAAAGCGGTGCTGGCGTCGATACGCTACACGGGGGTGCTGGCAACGACAGCCTGATCGCGGACAGTGCGGGTGATACCGGTAACTGGTTCATCGGCGATGCGCTGACCGATACCGGCAACGACACTGTCGAAGGCGGCGACGGCAACGACACCGCGATCGGCGGCAATGGCAATGATAACCTCAGCGGCGAGGGCGGCAACGACCAACTGGTGGGCGGCTCCGGGGACGACACGCTGACGGGGGGTGCCGGCGCCGATACCCTGTGGGGTGGCAACGGTATCGACCTGTTCCGCCCCGAAGCTGGCCCCGGGGCAGACTTGATCGTCGATTGGCAGGCGGGCGAACAGATCTTTATGGGATTCGGCTTCGACTTCACCACCTTCAGCGACACGCAAAACAACACCGGGCTGGTGCAGAAGTCGACCGTCACCCTATTCGACAATGGCTTGACGCTTACCTTCACAGATGGCGGCACGCTCACCATCATCGGCATGACCAGCTTGACCCAAAGCGCGTTCACCTTCGGGCTGTAAGTGCCGCGCTCTACACGCGATTCCAACAAGCCACTTGGCGCGGGGGCATCACCCCGCGCAGACTAGGGGCATGCCCGCGCCGAACCCACCCACTGACGCCCTGCCACCAACCCTGTTCGCCTTCATCCGGCGCCACAGCATGGCACAGCAGGTTATTGTCACGCTGATCACCCTGGTGTCGTTCCCCTTCCTGTATTATTCGTTTGAGTTACCGAAGCAGATCATCAACCAGGCGATCGGCGGCAAGGATTTTCCGAAGGCAATCCTTGGTATCGAACTCGATCAGATTCCGTTTCTGCTCACACTGTCTGGGATTTTTCTTGCGCTTGTTCTGATCAATGGCGGCTTCAAGTATCTGATCAATGTCTACAAGGGTCGCTTGGGCGAGCGGATGCTGCGTCGCCTGCGCTATGACCTCTACACGCGGATGCTGCGATTTCCGCTCGGCCACTTCTCACGCAACGCGCCGGGCCAATACATCCCGATCATCACCTCGGAGGTCGAGCCGCTCGGCGGCTTTATCGGCGACAGCATCAGCTTGCCGGTGTTCCAGGGCGGCACCTTGCTCACCATCCTGGTGTTCATGTTCTTGCAGGACCCAGTGCTGGGGGCAGCGGCGATTGCGCTCTACCCGCTGCAGATTTGGTTGATCCCGAAGCTGCAGGCCAAGGTCAACCGCATGGCCAAGCAGCGCGTGCGATTGGTGCGCCAGCTCTCCGACCGGATCAATGAAACCGCGATTGGCCTGAGCGAAATCCACGCCAGCGGTATCTTGCGTCAACAGCGAGCGGATTTCTCGCTGCGTCTGATGCAGAACTACGAAATCCGGTTCAAGATCTTTATCTGGAAATTCCTGGTTAAGTTTCTGAACAATTTCATTGCCCAGCTGACGCCCTTCTTCTTTTACGCCATTGGCGGCTATCTGGTCATCCAGGGCAACCTGTCCTTCGGCGCATTGGTCGCTGTGCTGGCGGCTTACAAGGACCTCGCGTCCCCCTGGCGCGAACTGCTCGACTATTACCAACAGCTGCAAGACAACAAGATCAAGTACCAGCAGGTTATCGAACAGTTCGAACCGCCAGGCCTGTTGCCGATCGAACGGGCGGAGGGGGACGTGCCACCCGCCCCGCTCGGCCACGCCGATCTCGCCGCCCAAGGTGTTGTGATCGCGGACGACAGTGGGGCGCGGCTGCTCGACGGCGTGTCGCTCAGCCTGACCAGTGGTCAGAGTCTTGCCCTGGTCGGCCCGGATGGTGGCGGCAAGCGCGATCTCGCGCGTGCGCTCGCCGGCTTGGACCAGCCAACCGCCGGCAAGGTCACGCTCGACACGCGCGACCTCGCCACCCTGTCGCGCCCAGCAATCGCGCGCCGGATCGCCTATGTCGGCTCAGACCCCGTGCTGTTCCACGGCACGGTGTTCGACAATCTGGTGCTCGGCCTGCGCCACGCACCAGCGACACCGGCACCCGCACTGTTCGCCGCCGAAGCCGCGCGCACCGGCAACAGCAGTGATGATGCCCTGGCCGACTGGGTCGACCGGGCGGCGGCGGGCGCGCCCGATCCCGCCGCTTTCACCCGGCGCTTGCGGGAAGTGCTGGATTGCGTGTCGTTGTTCGATGAACTGCGCGAACTCTCACTGCGCTCGACCATCGATCCGGACCGCCACCCCGGCCTCGCGGCCGTCGTGCTGGAATGCCGGGTCGCCTTGCGCGCCGGCCTGAAGGCCGATGTCGTCAAAGGCTTCTATGAGCCGTTCGATGCCGAACAATTCACCGATCAGGCGAGCATCGCGGAAAACCTGCTGTTCGGCACGCCAGTCGGCCCCGCCTTCGACCTCAGCGATCTCGCGCGCAACACCCATGTCCAGTCCGTGCTGACCAAAGCCGGCTTGATCGACCGCTTGACCGACCTCGGCGTCCAGGCCGCGCGCACTTTGAGCGAGATCTTCCGCGGCCTAGCGCCAGATCACGAGATCATCCGCACCTACTCCTTCGTGGATGCGGACGAGTTGGCGGCGTTGGAACCGGTACAGCAGCGCCACCAGCGCGGCGGGATTGAGGCGCTCAAAGCCGATGAGCGCATCGCCTTTGCCTCGCTGGCCCTGCGCATGGTGCCGGCCCGGCACCGCTTAGGCCTGGTCGATGGCGATCTGCGCCAAGCCATCGTCGCGGCCCGGCGCATCATCGCGGACACGATGCCAGCATCCCTGCAGAGCCAGATCGAGTTCTACGATTTCGCCCGCTACAACCGCGCGATTTCCGTGCGCGATAACATGCTGTTCGGCCGCCTGGTGCCAGGCCAAGAAACCGCCGGCAGCCGGATGCGCACCATGATCGTCGACGTGCTGGCTGCCGCCGGCTTGCGCGACCGCTTGCTCGAAGCGGTAACCGAGGTCGGGCTCGAAATCGATGTCGGGGTTGGTGGCTCGCGCCTGTCCGCCCCGATCCGCCAGCGGGTCGCGATTGCGCGCGCCTTGCTGCGCTGCCCCGATGTGCTGATCCTGAACGATGCCGCCGCCCAGCTCGACCCCGGCGACCAACCACGCCTGATCGCTGACGTCTTGGCCGCTATGGCCGGCCGACCCGTGGTCTGGGTGTTGCAGCGCGCCACCCTGGCCCGCGCATTTGGTGACGTGCTGCTGGTCGATCGTGGTCGCATCCAAGCGCGCGGCCCCTATGATGATCTCGCGGCCACCGACACGAGCTTCGCCAAACTGATCGCCACCGACTGACCTGCAGGTACGCCATCATGAGCCTGACCGAAGAAACCGAGAGCCTGCGCAAGGTTCCGCTGTTCGCCAAGGTGGAGGAAAGCCACCTAAAGCTCCTGTCTTTCACGGCGGAGCGGGTCAGCTTCATGCCAGGCGAAGTGTTCATCCGCCAAGGCGACATGGGCGAACACGCGTTCCTGATCCTCAATGGCGAGGTGGAGATCTTGTTTGAGACCGCAGACGAAGCGCGCGTCTTCAACGTGATCCGCGCGAACCAAATGGTTGGGGAAATCGCGCTGCTGCGCGAAAGCCGGCGCACAGCCAGCTGCCGGGCGAAAAGCGATGTCACGTGCTTGCGCCTGTCCCGCGACGTGTTCTTCCACCTGATCAAATCCTCGCCCGACTTTGCGATCGGCATCATGCGCGAGCTGGCGTACCGGCTGGACTATGGCGCCGACAAGGTGCGCGATATCCTGCGCGGCCAAGCCCAGTGACCCGCCCTGTTGCCAATCCGCAACAGCAGGCGGCATTGTCACAAATCCGCTCGACAGCGGCGGGGGCGCCATGCCCTAGTGCGCCCGCGAACCGACCACTTGGCGTTGCCCGGGTTTAGGTTCGGCTCGGCTTTTTCGTTTAGGCCCTGGCATGGCGCGTCGCAAACTTCTGATTTACAGCCATGACAGCTTCGGCCTTGGTCACCTGCGCCGGTGCCGGTCGATCGCGCTTAATCTCGTCGATCGCTTTGATGATCTGGAGGTGATGATCGTCTCCGGTCTGCCGCTGATCAGCCAGTATGAATTCCATCCGCGTGTGCAGATCGCGCTGGTGCCGCAGATCATCAAGCAGCGCGATGGCGACTACCGCGCCAGCCGCAATGGCGACTTGTCGACCGCGATTGAGCAGCGCGCCCAGGTGATCTTGGATGTGGCACTCAGGTTTGAACCCGATGTCTTCCTGGTCGACAAGGAACCACTTGGCATCCGCGGCGAAGTTGGCCCCACCTTGGAAGCGCTGCAGGACCGCGACTGCCGCATCGTGCTTGGCCTGCGCGACGTCATGGACGACCCCGCAATGCTGCGCGCCGAATGGGAGCGCAAGCGCGCGGTCGAAGCGATCGACCGCTACTACGATGAAGTGTGGATCTACGGTCTGCAGTCGGTCTACGAACCGCTGCAGGGCATCCCACTGCCGGCCTCGCTGGTCAATCGTTTGATCTACACAAGCTACCTGCGCCGGGACCCGAGCACGGACGTGTTGCCGGAAGCGACCCCCGCCGGCCATCTGCTGGTCACCCCCGGCGGCGGCGGCGACGGCGAAGATCTGGTCGATCAAGTGCTGACCGCGTTGGAAGGTGGGGCCTGGGCTCACCGCCCCGTGGTCATCGTCTCCGGCCCGTTCATGCAGGCCGATCTGCGGCGCACCTTTGGCAATCGCGCGGCTGCATTGCCGGGCGTACGGCTGCTCGAATTCGTGCCCTCGATGGAAACCTTGGTCGCGGGGGCAGCCGGCATCGTCGCCATGGGCGGCTACAACACGTTTTGCGAAATCCTGACCTTCGACAAACCGGCCGTGATCGTGCCGCGCACCATCCCGCGCCTGGAACAGTTCATCCGCGCCGAGCGTGCCGAGGCGTTGGATCTGGTGCGCATGGTAACCGATGTTGATGCGCGCGAGCCCGGGCGGATGGCGCAAGCCCTGCTGCAGCTGGTCGACCAGCCGCGCCCCAGTGCGGCACAGATCCCGGGCCTGCTGGACGGTCACACCAAGATCGCC
>JAAFHH010000165.1 GCA_013297545.1 Alphaproteobacteria bacterium | reverse complement strand
ACACCGTGATGGTCCAGCGCTGCATGTCACCCGCGGCCAGCCTGCCGCCCGCCACCAGCCGCGCGGTCATCTGGCGATGGCCGACACGTGCCGAATAGGGCGTGGGGTCGACCGATAGGGCGAGGGGGCCGTGGCAGTGCACGTCCAGGATCACCTGGCCCTTGCGCGCGATCTGCCAGCCATCGCCATGGGTCAGGGCCTCGAGCGTCGGGTCGAGGGTGAAACCAATCACCGCCTCCCACGGCCCGGCGGTGCCGAACAGCTGATCTTCGATCTGCCAGCCGGTTGGAGTGGGGGTGATCGTGCGCTCATGGATCGCACCGAAGCGTGCCAGATAGCCGTCATGGCGCAGACGCCAGGGGTGGCCGGGTTCGCGCCAGGCCGCCGCCTTGCTGCGCCAATTGAAGTCCCCCGCCGGGATCGAGCTTGGCGCACCGGCAAGGCAGAGCGTGTTGTGGACATCGGTTGCGCGGAACGCGTCCCGGCTGCCGGGTTCTGCGTGATAGGCGTAGGTGCCAGCATCGACGAACACTGGCTGATCGCCGAGGGTAAGCCAAACCGCCAGCGCATCCGCGTGGCCGTGGGCGGCAATGGCCTTGAAGCCAAGCGGCCCATGGTCGGCGATCAGCAGGGCAGGCCGGCCGGCAATCGTGCGGCGGTCAATGGAATAGCCGCCGTCAGCAAAGCACTGTTCGCCGATTGGACCAGGTCGCGGTGCTGGCGGTGTCCCAAAGATCAAACCGCTGAGCGGGGCGGTGACGGTGATCGGCGGTGCCAGATCGGCATCGCCCAGTTCGGCTGCAAGCACCGCAAGTGTGCGGGCGATCTGCGCCTCACGCCCCGGATGTTCTGAGATCACCCGGCTTTCATCATCATCACCGATCGCCGGCACCGCCCCCGCGCTGTCAGCAAACCAGAGCAGCGCTTCGGCCCCACTGCGCAAGGTCGCACTCAAGTCGAGCGGCTCGCCCACCAGGCGGCCGATGCGGTGGGCGAGCGCCAAGGTCTCCAAAGTCACCGCGGTGTAGGTCGGCGACTGTTCGGCCCCGATGCCATCGGGCAGCACTTGCGTGGCCGCACACTCGAGCAAGGCGGTGCGCGCGATCTCCCGCCATTCGGCCGCACGCGGCAGGGTCGGGCAGGCGGCGGCAATCACCCACAGGCCCAGCGCTTCCGAGGTGCGGTGGTTGTTGGCAGACGAATAGAGCGATGGGTAGCGGGCGAGCCACGCGCCGTGTGCGGCCAGGGTTGCAACCAGCAGCCGGCGATCCGCGTCCGTCCGCGCCGCTGCGGGCAGCCAGGATGCGGCGAGCACGAGCGAGACCACGCGCATGCCAAGCTCGATGCCCGACGTCCAATTGATCCCGCGCCAGGGCGGGTTCGCCGTGATCCAAGACCGGATGTGATCCAGCACCAACGCGGCTGCGCGCGCGTCCCCCGTGGCACTGAGGGCTGCAAGAGCAGGCAGATGCTGCAGCCGGTTTAGTTCCCAAACGTACTTCACGTCGCCGAAGCCATCGAGGTGGCGAAACGGCAAGTCGAAGCAGTAGCGCTGCTGGTCCCAAGCCTTGGCCGTCGTCGGATCCAGGTGCCAGTCCGGCGGGTTCACCTTCGGCCACGCCGTGCCCCACCAGTGGAACCGGCCGGCGGCGACCTCGTCCGCGAGGGTGCGCCACGCGGGCTCCGCCACCGCCGGGCCGGGCAGGGGCAGTGCCGGCCAGGGCGCATCGGCTGGCACCGGGTCGAGCGGCGGGTGCCAGCGATCGACGCGGCGGTGGAGCTGTTCGCGCACGCGATGGTGCACCTCACCCGGCTCCATGGCGGCGAGGCGGTCGCGGTACCAGGCAAATCGGCGCAAGAGACGGCGCATCGGGCGTGATGCTAGGGTCCGCTCGCGCATCGCGCCAGCGCCTTCATGACCAGACAAGGATACCGGAACAGATGTGCGGCATCGCGGGATGGATCGGCAAAAGTGGTGCGAGCCCAAGCGACGAGAACCTGACCGCCATGCTGGCGGCCATCGCCCGGCGCGGCCCCGATGGTGAGGGCACCTGGCGCGAGGCAGCCGGCGGATCAGAGGTGCTGCTCGGCCACCGGCGCCTTGCGATCATCGACCTCGCGACCGGTGCCCAGCCGATGCACCGCGGCCCGCTCACCATCGTGTTCAATGGTGAGATCTACAATTACCGCGACTTGAAGGCATCCCTGCCGGCAGACGAGGTGTTCGAAACCGACAGCGACACCGAAGTGCTGCTGGCGCTGTGGCTGCGCCAAGGGGCCACCTGCCTCGACCGGTTGGTCGGCATGTTCGCCTTCGCGGTGTGGGATCGCCGGGATGGTTCCCTCGCGCTGGTGCGCGACCGCTGGGGCAAAAAGCCGCTGATGGTGACCAGCCACCGAGGCGGCCTCGCGTTCGCATCTGAGATCAAGGCGCTGCTGGCGCTGCCGGGGGTCGAGGCCAAGCTCGACGACACGGCCCTGTGGCAGAGCTACGCCTACCGCTATGCGCCGGGCCCGCGCACGTTCTTTGCGGGGATCGAAAAGCTGCCGCCGGCCAGCGTCACCCTGTGGCGCGATGGCACGCGCACGACCCGGATCTGGTGGCAGCCGCCTGATGCCGCCCCGCCGCCGGCCGGTGGTGGCGATGAGGCGGTCGAGGTCGATCAATTCACCCGCCTGCTGGAAGACGCGGTGCGTTCGCGCTTGGTCGCAGATGTGCCGGTTGGGGCGTTTTTGTCGGGCGGCATCGACAGTGCCGCCGTCGTCTCGCTGATGGCGCGCCATTCCAGCCAGCCCGTGCGCACCTTCTCCGTCGGGTTTCGCGAGGCTGGCTACAGCGAACTCGATCACGCCGCCGCGATCGCCAAGGCGATTGGCGCCGAGCACCAGGCCCTGATCGTCGATCCCGATGCTGTGATTGCAGAACTCGAACAAGCGATCTGGGACCGCGACGCGCCGGTGTCCGAACCCTCCGACATCCCACTCACCTTGCTCGCGCGTGCGGCTGCGCGCGAGGTGAAGGTGGTGCTGACCGGCGAAGGTTCGGACGAGATCCTGGCCGGCTACCCCAAGCACCGCGCCGAAGTGTTCGGCGACCAGTATCGCCGGCTGGTGCCGCCGGTGCTGCACCGCGCCCTGATCGGCCCGCTGGTTGACCGGCTGCCCTACCAGTTCCGGCGCATCAAGATTGCGGCCGCGACCCTCGGGCTCTCAGCGCCGAGCGACCGCCAACCGCGCTGGTTCGGGGCCCTCGCCCCCGCCGAACGGGCGGAACTGTTGGCCCACCCGGCACCCTTGGATGCCGGGGTTGATCCCGCGCCGTTTGCCGCCGGCAACACCTCCGTGCTGCGCCGGGCCCTCTATTTCGACCAACTGTCCTGGCTGCCGGACAATCTGCTGGAGCGCGGCGACCGGGTAACCATGGCCGCCTCGCTCGAAGCCCGCATGCCGTTCCTCGACCACCGGCTGGCGACTTACGTCGCAAGCCTGCCCGATGATCGCCGTCTGCGCGGGCGGACGACGAAGTGGCTGTTGCGCCGGGCGATGGAGCGGATTTTGCCACCCGAAATCCTGACCCGCCCGAAGATCGGCTTCCGGGTGCCGGTGGAGGCCTGGTTCCGCGGTAAGCTGCAGGGCTGGTTGCGCGACTGCCTGACCGGCCCCGATAGCCGCACCCGCGATCTCTACCAGCCGGCCGTGCTGAGCCGGTTGATCGACGAACACGCACACGGCCAGGTCAACCACGAGAAGCTGTTGTGGTGGCTGCTGACTGTCGAGCTGTTCCGGCGGCGCTACCATGTCTAAGCCGCGCATCCTGCTGGTCGGCCCCTGGCCCCCGACCAAGGGGGGTGTCACCACCTTCATGCAGAACTTGGCCGGCGACCAGGACCTGCAGGGCGACTACGCCTTCATCCCCCACACCACCAGCCGGCCGGCCAAGCAAGACACGACGGAAAACTGGGGCTACCGCGCCTTGTTCGCCGGTGGTCTGGCCCGCGCCTTTACCGCCGTGTGGATCAGCCTGTGGCATTTCCTCATCTTCCCCTGGCGGGTGATCGCCGGCCGCATCAGCCTGGTGCAGGTGATGGCATCAGACTTTTTCGTGTTCTGGGAATCGATCGCCTATGTGCTGGCGGCCAAGGCGATGGGCCGGCCGACCGTGCTACGCCTGGGTGGGGCGTTCGACAAGTTCTGGGAAGCATCCGGCCCGCGCGCCCGCAAACTGATCACTTGGAGCCTGCAGCGGCCAGACCGGATCATCGTGCAGTCGGATTATTGGCTGAGCGTGGTCGCCACAGCTGGGCGCAGCCACGGCTTGGTGGTGGTGAACAACTGGATCGACGATGGCTTGCTGGGCATGGCCATGCGCCCGCCAGCCACAGCGCCCCGCATCTTGTTCATCGCCGGCAACGAGGCGACCCGCAAGGGGGTCGACTGCCTGCTTGCCGCCCTCGACCAACTGGTCGCCGGCAACATCACCTTCCACCTGACCGTGATCGCCACACCGCGCCCCCTGGCCGAGCGCCTCCAGGCGCTGCCCTGGGCACTGCACGTCCGCACCCTCGGCTTCATCGAGCGCACCTCCGTGCTAGCCGAACTCGACCAAGCGGATGTCTTCGTGTTGCCATCGCGCGGCGAAGGCTTTCCGAATTCGCTGGTCGAGGCGATGGCGCGCGGCTGTGCTGCAATTGCAACCCCCGTGGGTGCGGTGCCGGAGGTGATTGAGCCCGGATTGAGCGGCCTGATCACCGCCGTCGATGACGCGTCCGCCCTCGCTGCAGCGCTGGAGCGAGTGTGCACGGACGGGGGCTTCGCGCGCAGCCTCGGTGCCGCTGCAGTCGAGCGCATCCGCAGCCGCTTCACCGCCCGCGCGCTCCGCCCAGTGTGGCGCGGGCTTTATGGATCGCTGTTGGGGCGCTAACCCACTTTGGGTTATAAGATCGCAGAATACAAACTGCCATAAATTGCATTATGCGATTGTTATCCTACCTCCGCTGAGCGCAGGATCGCCCAGGGAGATCAGTTCAGCGCGCTGAAGCCGTCGCGGCGTCGGTCGCCCAGTAGCGCTGTTTCAAGAGGCGCTTGAACAGCTTGCCGGTCGGGTGGCGCGGCAAGGCTGCTTCGAAATCGACCGAGCGCGGGCACTTGTAGGCCGCGATGCGGGTCCGGCACAGCGCCATGATCTCCTCCGCGAGATCGGGGCCGGCGTTGGCCATATCGAGCGGCTGGACGACTGCTTTGACTTCCTCGCCAAAGTCTTCATTGGGCACGCCGATCACTGCGACATCAGCGACCTTTGGGTGGGCTAGAATCGCGTCTTCGATTTCTTGCGGGTAGATGTTTACACCACCCGAAATGATCAGGAACGACTTGCGGTCGACGAGATAGAGATAGCCCTCGTCATCCAGGCGGCCGATATCGCCAAGCGTCGTCCACCCCTGGCTATTCCGGCACGCCGCCGTCTTGACCGGATCATTGTGATAGGAGAATTGCGGACCATTGGCGAAGTAGACCTCGCCTTCCGCACCAGGCGGCAGTTCCGCGCCCGCCTCGTCACAGATGTGCAGCTCGCCTTGCGCTGCGCGACCGACCGATCCCTTGTGGGTGAGCCACTCTGCCGTGTCGATCGTGCAGAACCCGTTGTTCTCCGTGCCCGCATAATATTCGCGCAGGATCGGCCCCCACCACGCGATCATTCGCTCCTTCACATCGATCGGGCACGGTGCAGCGGCATGGATGGCCAGGCGCAGCGAGCGCACGCCATAGCGCGCGCGCACCTCGTCGGGCAGCTTCAGCATGCGCACAAACATGGTCGGAACCCACTGGCTGTGGGTGATCTGGTGGCGTTCGATGGTGCCGAGCGCCTCTTCGGCGTCGAACTTCTCCATCACGAACACCGTGCCGCCCTGCTTGATCACGGTCATGGAATGGCGCATCGGGGCTGCGTGGTAGAGCGGGGCTGGCGAGAGGTAACGGGTGTCGGCCCGGTATTCGAACAGCCGC
Source organism: Alphaproteobacteria bacterium (assembly GCA_013297545.1). GTDB lineage: Bacteria > Pseudomonadota > Alphaproteobacteria > Elsterales > Elsteraceae > RDXE01. The sequence continues at coordinate 771 of JAAFHH010000165.1, read as the reverse complement.
GACAACAGCTCGACCAGCATGGTGCGCCCGCCCGGCGGCTGGTCCGGCAGCGCCCACTTGATACCCTTCGGCCGGCCCGTCGTGCCGGAGGAATAGAGCATGTCGAGGCCTTGCGCCTCGTCGGCAATCGGCGTTGCGGGCTGTGCGGCAACCGCGGCATCCCAGTCCGCAAACCCCGACCGGTCCGCACCGATCATGAACCAGTGCGCGACGTCCGGCAGGCGGGCGCGCAGCGGCTCCATCAGTGCTGCTTGAGCGCGCGAGGTGATCACCAGCTTGGCGCTGCAATCGCGCACGATGTACTCGACCTCGCCTTCCACCAGATGGGTGCTGACGGCGGTGTAGTAGACGCCGGCGCGATCGGCACCGAAGCAGATCTCCAGGAACTGGCGGGTGTTTTCCATCACGATCAGGATGTGATCCCCGCGCGCAACCCCGCAGGCGCGAAACAGCTGGGCTGCGCGGTTCGATCGCTCATCGAGCGTGCGAAAGGTCACGGTCTCGCCGCTGCGCACCATGCAGAAGGCAACCTTGTCGGGGTACGGTGCTGCGAACTGGGTCGGATACAGCATGGCTCAGTGCTCGATCCAAATCTTACCGAATTGCTGGCCGGATTTCAGATGGGCGAGCGCTTCCTTCAGATCTTCGAAAGCAAAGCGGCGGTCGAGCACGGGTTTGATCTGGTGCTGGGCGAGCGCCGCCAGCATGGCTTCAAAGCCATCGCGGTGGCCGACCGTCACGCCCTGCAGCGTGATCTGGCGGGCAACGATC
>JAAFHH010000164.1 GCA_013297545.1 Alphaproteobacteria bacterium | reverse complement strand
ACGACGTGGAGCAACGTCGGCGCGGTGACTGACGGCACGGCACGCCTGCTGGCAGCGGATGCCAACACGCGGGTCTACTTCCAGCCGAATGCCAACGAAAACGGCATCAAGGCGGACACGCTGACCTACCGGGCCTGGGATCAAACCTCAGGTACGGCCGGTGGCACCGCTGACACCACGACCAATGGTGGGGCATCCGCGTTCTCCTCGACGGTGGGCAAGCTCAACGCCTCCATTGGCCTCGTGAATGACGCGCCGAGCTGGGTCGCACCGACCACCACGGTGAGCGGCGACGAAGACACGGCGATCGCGTTCACCGGCTCGAACCAGATCCGGCTGGTCGATCCCGATGACACCACGATTGCGCCTGCCACCATCAAGGTGTCCGTCACGCTGACAGCCGCCAATGGCAACCTGACCCTGACCCCGATTGCCGGTGTCACGGCAACCGGTATCGGCACCGGCACGGTGACCCTCACGGGCTTGGTCGGGAACATCAACACGATGCTCTCCGGCATGACCTACCAGGGGGCAACCAACGCGACGGGGACGGATACGATCACCCTCACGGTCGCGGACAATGACAATGCCGGTGCCGGCACTGCGTCGCTGACGGCGAACAGCACCATCACCGTGCAGCGCAACGCCGTGAACGATGCACCGGTCAACACCGTCGTCAACGCAACGACGCCGATCAACACGGCGGTTACGCTCGCGGGGCTTGGCGTCAGCGATCCGGATAGTGCCGGCGCCATCGTCGATGTTCAGCTGTCGGTCACCAACGGCACGCTTGATGTGCCGGATGCGTTGCCGGCGGGTGTGGCGATTTCTGCCGGTGCGGATAACTCCGCCACGGTCACCCTGTCCGGCCCGGTCGCGACGATCAACGGCATGCTGGGCCAGGTGAAGTTCGTGCCGACAACCGGCTTCACCGGCAACGGCGTGCTCACCATCACCACGACGGATCTTGGCAACACCGGCAGCGGTGGCACCAAGACCGATACGGATACCGCGACGATCACGGTGACCTCACCGCCCGTCGCCTCGCCGCCCGTTGCACCTCCCGTCGTGCCGCCGGTCGTACCGCCAGTGGTGCCGCCGGTCACCTCACCGCCGGTGACGTCACCGCCGGTGGTGGTGTCGCCGCCGGTTGCTCCACCGGTCGCACCCCCCGTGGTGACAGCCACGCCGGTGGTGCCGATCGTGGTGCCGCAGCAGACCAACCCGTTCCCAGCCGCCCCGCCGGTCGTGGTGCAGACCGTGGTGGTCACTGCCGATGGCACGGTGGTTGGGCCGACCAACCTGAACTCACCCCCGGCTGGCACGGCACCGCCGGTCGCCCCCACGGCCACGATCGCAACCGGAACGGTCCCGGCCGCACCAACGGCGGGCAACGGGGCAACCTTCCCGCAGTCCGGCTTTGCGGCTGGCAACCTGCCGGCATCGGTCGCGCAAGCGCCGATCTTGCTCGCCGGCGGCGGTATCCCGCTGATGCAGCCGGGTGGCGTGTTCGGGCCAGCCAACCCGAATTCCCCGTTCCGCGGCTCGAACTTCGGTGGCGTCTACACGCCGTACAACTTGACCGACAATGATCCGGTGCGGGAATTCACCCAGCAGCCACAGAACCCGCTGCGCTTGAATGTCGTCCTGCAGGACCGGGTGATGGATGGCGACGGCGTGCAAGCCTTCGGCATTCCAGGCAACGCCTTCCAGCACAGCGACCCCTCGATCGAGATCAAGAAGGAAGCAACGCAGCCCGACGGCTCGCCATTGCCGGGCTGGGTGCGATTTGACGCGCAGAACAACCGGTTCTTCGTCGACCTGCCGGTCGTGCGCGCCCTCAACGTGCCGACCATCGATATCAAAGTCACCGGTAAGGATGATCTCGGGAACGAAGCCTCGGCTGCGTTCCGGGTGATCTTTGTCCAGGAACAAGAACAGCAACAGGCAGCCCCGCCGCAGGCACCGCAGCCACCGGCAATACCCCAAGCACCCGCCGTGCCTGGCCCGCAAGGGGCAGTGCCGATTGACGCAGGTGCGGCACCGGTTCTCGCAGCACTGTTCCCCGGTGGTATCCCGGGTCTGTCTGCACCGGCTGGTCTGTCAGCCGACATCGCCAATACTGGGGTTGACGCACTGGCTGCCGAGGTGCGTCGCTTCCTCGCCGCTGCCGAATAGAAATGAAAGGGCTCTTCATGCTGTTGCGTGCATCGATTGTTCTGGGTCTGGCCGGTGGTGTGCTTGCTGGCTGCGCGGTGGAACCAAAACCCATCACCCGCCAAGAACTGACCGACATCATCCGGGAAGACCGAGACCTGATTTCGGCCAAGCAGGAAGCGGCAACCGGCCCGATTGGTCTCTATGAGGCGATGGCGCGGGCGGTGCAGTACAACCTCGACCACCGGTCCCGCCTGGTGGAAGAAGCGCTGAACCAGGGCCAGGTCGACCTTGCACGCTATGACATGCTGCCGATCCTGGCGGCGACGGGTGCCTACATCGCGCGCGACGAAGCCAATGCGTCGTCGTCCCGCTCGATCGTCACCCAGCGCCAATCGCTGGAGCCATCGACCTCGTCGGACCGGGATCGCACGATCTATGACCTGCGCTTGTCCTGGAACATCCTCGACTTCGGCGTCAGCTACTTCCAAGCCCGCCAGACCGGCGACCGCTACTTGATCAGCCAGCTCGGCCGCCAGCGGCTGATGCTGCGCATGCTGCAGCAAGTGCGCACGGCCTATTGGCGCAGCCTCGCGGCGCAAGAACTGCGGCCCGAAGTGCTGCGCATGCTGTCAGAAGCCCGCCAGGCGCTGGCCGACATCGACCGCTCGCGCCGGGAACGCTTGCAGCCGCCGCTGCAGAACCTGCAGCTGCGCCGCGGCATCCTCGAATTGGTCGGCCAGTTGGAAGCGCTCGATCAGTCGCTCGCCCAAGCGGTGGTCGAACTGAACACGCTGATGAATCTGCCACCGTCCGCCACCACGCGGATCGCTGGCAGCCAAGCCCTGCCAACCCTGCCGGATATCCCGCGCGATATCGAACGGCTGGAACTGATTGCGCTGCACAATTCGTTCGATGTGCAAGAACAAGTCTACAACAAGCGCATCGAGTTGAATGAAACCCGCAAGGCGATGCTGCGGCTGTTGCCGGGGATTGAACTGAGCGCTGGCCACCAGTTCGACAGCAACTCGTTCCTGGCCTTCAACCACTGGAATGAAGTCTCGACCCGGGTGACCTGGAACATCTTCCGCGTCTTGTCGTTCAACAGCGTGACCAACGTGGCCGAAGCGCGCGAACAGTTGGCGGTGACCAAGCGGCTGGCCATGAACATGGCGACGATCAGCCGGGTCAACCTGTCCTGGCGGCGCTATCTCGACGCGTCCAACCAGTTGACCCGGGCGCAGGAAATCGATGAAGTCGAGAGCGAGATCGCCCGCCTGTCCGCGTCCCAGGCGCAAGCCGATGCTGGCAGCCGGGTGGAACGGATCCGCAATGAGGCCTCTGCCTTGCGTGCCAAGCTGCGCACCTATGAAAGCTTCGCGAATGCGCAAGACGCGCTTGGCACGTTCTACGTGGCGCTTGGCTTGAACCCGGTGCCGCAGGATTTCCAAACCAAGCCGATCGCGGAATTGGCACAGCTGATCCAAGCCTCCTACGGCGCTTGGGATGCGGGCCGGATTCCCGATCCCTCAACGGCGGAAGCCCCGCCCGCACCCCGGCCGTGATCTCCGCGCGGCGGCTCGCAGGTGTGTTGCTGGTCTTCCTGGCCAGCCCCGCCGCCGCGCAGGACGATGCGATCCGCGCCCAGCTGACGGCACCCCGGAGTGCCGTGCTGGGTGCTGGTGTCTCCGGGGTGCTGACCCGGCTTGCTGTGCGCGAAGGCGAAGAGATCGCCGCCAACGCCGTCATCGCAGTGGTCGACTGTTCCAGCCAATCGGCCCAGCGCCGGGTCGCGGAAGCGCGGCTTGGCGGGGCGCGCGCCAAGGTGCGGGTCAACGAACGCTTGGGCGAACTCAATTCGGCGAGTGTGCTGGAAGTTGAGTTGGCACGCGCGGAAGCAGCGACGGCAACCGCCGAAATCGCGCTGATCGACACCACACTGCGCCGCTGTGAAATCCGCAGCCCGTTCGCCGGCATCGTGGTGGCGAAACCGGCCAACCAGCACCAGCACGTCAAAGAAGGCGATCCGCTGATCGAGCTCGTGGATGTCTCGTCTCTTGAGATCGACATGGTGGTGCCCGCACGCTGGCTGCAGTGGTTGAAGGTGGGGGCCCCCTTCGCGTTCACCGTCGATGAGTTGGAACGCACGCTGCCAGCCAAAGTCGCCCGCCTTGGCGGCCGGGTCGACCCGGTGGCGCAGACCGTGCGCATCGTCGGCACAATCGACCCGCTGCCGCGCGGCCTGCTGCCGGGCATGAGCGGCACGGTGAAGTTCCCCTGAGCGGCGAGACCACCCCGACGGTTGACAGCCTTGGCGTCGCCGAGCGCTTGGCGCGGGTGATCCTGCTGCAACGCCGCGCGGGTGCCGCGAAGACCGCAGCCGAGCTGCGCTTATTGCTGGTCAACGACACGGCCCTGCTGGTGCCGTATCTGACCGCGGTGTTGGTCGATGGGCGCGGCAAAGTGCAAGCGGTCTCTGGCCTGCCGACCCCGAACCGGGATGCGCCGTTCACCCGCCTGGCCCAGCGCCTCGCCCGCAAGCACCTGCGTGGCAAACCCGCAGCAGCCGATCCCGATGACGAGCTGCTGGCCCCGGAACGCGCCTGGCTGCCGCTGGGCGCCCAGGGGCATCTGCTGCTCGCCCGGCGCGAGCCGTGGCAGGATGGCGAGCGCCAACTGTTGCAGCCCTGGCTCGACCACGCCGGCATGGCGCTTGGCAGCAAGGGCACGCCATCGGTAGGTGCGCGCGGCTGGCTTGGTCGGCTTGGCTGGACGGTCGTGCTGGCGGGTCTCGCCGCCGCGATGGCGATCCCCGTGCCGCTGACCGTGCTGGCCCCGGCCGAGGTGGTGCCGCGCGATCCGGATGTGGTGCGCGCAACACTGAACGGCGTGGTCGAAGACATTCTGGTCGAGCCGAACCAGACGGTGCGCGCGGGCGATGTGGTCGTGCGCCTTGATCCGCGCGAGCTGCAGACCCGGCTTGACGTTGTGCGCCAAGCGCTTGAGATCGCGCAAGCGGAACTCCGCCAAGCCCAAGCGAGTGCGCTGCAAAGCCGGGAGGCGCAAAGCGCGCTGCCGATTTTGCGCAGCCGCATCGACCAGCGCCGGGCGGAAGTGACCTTGGTCGAAAGCCAGCTCGCCCGCATCGCGATCCCAGCCGGGCGCGATGGCATTGTGCTGTTGCCCGACCCAGCAAGCCTGCGCGGCCGGCCGGTTCGCCAGGGCGAACGGCTGTTCACCATCGCCGATCCCGCAGCCGGCGAGCTGGAGCTGTGGATCGCGGCCGCTGACATGATCGATTTCGGCGCGGATGCCGCCGTTACCCTGTTCTTGACCGTGGACCCCGACCGCTCGATCCCAGCGCGGGTGCGTCAGCTCAGCCATCAGGCGCAACCATCGCCCGATGGGCCGATTGGCTTTCGCGCCCTCGCCCGGTTCGAGGGCGAGCCACCGCGCCTTGGCTTGCGCGGTATTGCCCGGATTGCCGGCCCCGATGTGCCACTCGGCTTTTACCTGTTCCGCCGGCCGATCGCGGCGGTGCGCCAACAGGTTGGCTTGTGAGTGCGGTGATCCGCCAAGATCTGGAACTCACCGCCGTCGACGCCGATCACGACGGCACCCAAGCCTATGTGCTGCACGACCCGGCCGCTGGGCGCTACTACCGGCTCTCCACGCCGGAAGTTGAGCTCTTGCGCGGCCCGCTCGACCCACCAACGGCAGCCGCCGCCCGCGTCGAAGCAGCCTTGGGCCGCACCTTGCCGCCGGGCATGGTCGAACGGTTCGTCGCCTTCCTGCGCCAGCACGACCTGGTGGTCGGCACCGGTGGGGAGGCCCGCCTGCTCGCGAAGGCACGCCAAGTGCGGGGTTCGCCCGCCCAGCGGCTGGTGCGCAGCTACTTGTTCTTGCGCCTGCCGCTGTTTCGGCCCGACCGATTTTTGGAGGCGACCTACTGGCTGGTCGCCTGGCTGCTCACACCGGCTGCCGCCTGGGGGGCGGCTGGTCTCGGCGTGATCGGCCTGTTCCTGGTCACCCACCAGTGGGACGCGTTCCTCGGCAGCTTTCTTTACTTCCTTAGTTGGGAAGGCGCACTCGCCTACGGCTTTGTGCTGTTCGGCGTGAAGGCGATCCACGAACTTGGCCACGCCTATACGGCGAAGAAGCACGGCGCGCGGGTGTTCACGCAAGGTATCGCGTTCATGGTGTTTTGGCCGGTGTTCTACACCGACACGTCAGACAGTTGGCGCTTGAAGGCGCGCAGCGCGCGGCTGGAGATTGCAGCGGCCGGCATCCGCATTGAGCTGATGCTGGCAGCGTTCTGCCTGTTCCTCTGGCCGTTTCTGGAAGATGGGCCGACGCGCAGTGTCGTGTTCCTGCTCGCCACCTCGACCTGGATCATGACCCTGGTGGTGAACCTCAATCCGCTGATGAAGTTCGACGGCTACTTTATCCTGGCCGACGCGCTCAACATGGAAAACGTCCAGGACCGGGCACTCGCGCTGTGGACCTGGCGCCGGCACCGCAGCTTGTGGGGGATGCAAGACCCACCGCCGGAGCCGCCGCGGCGCTGGCTTTCGTTCTACGCCGTGCTGATCTGGCTCTACCGCTTCAGCTTGACCTTGGGTGTGGCGCTCATCGTCTATGCGTTCGTCTTCAAGCTCTTGGGC
>JAAFHH010000163.1 GCA_013297545.1 Alphaproteobacteria bacterium | reverse complement strand
CTTCCCCGGGCAGCGCCAGCCAGCCGGTGCGGGTTTCAACCGACGAGGCGATGCCAAGCCCGGTGCCGGGGCCGATCACGGCGAGCCGCCCCGCCGGCGTTGGCCGACCGGCGGAACCGATGGGCACGCTGTCCGCCTCCGCCAAGTAGGGCAGGGCTTCGGCCAACGCTTCGAAGTCGTTCAGCAGCACGAGCCGGCTGAGGCCGAGGCCCTTTGCCAGCTCCGCGCGCGAAAATGTCCAGGGCCGGTTGGTGAGCTCGATCCGGTCTTCCAGCACGGGGCCCGCGACCGCAAGGGCGGCCCGGACGGGTTTGGCACCGGTCTGTTCCAGATAGTGGCTGAGCGCTGCCGCCAGATCGGGAAACACATCGGCCGGCCAGGCGGCGCGCTGCTGCAGGGGTGCCGACGGCGTTTCTGCGACTGCAAAGCGCAGGTTGGTGCCGCCAATGTCGCCAACCAAGATCATGCGGGTGCCGCGAGGTTGGCGAGCAACCGGAAGGCACCCGGCACCAGCTGGTCGAGTTGATGGTGCAGCGACAGCGCGACGTGGGTGTGGCGCCCGGCCCCGATCGCGGCCGACAGCAAAGCCCCTTCATGGGGGTCTTCGCCCGTGTCGGCGATCGACAGCAGGGTTTCGTACGTCTCATCCCAGCGCCGGGCGAAGTAGAGCCCGCGTTCCTTGTGCCAGCCTTGCCAGTCTTCCGCGCCGATCCGGTTCGGCGCGTTCATCAGCCGGTGGCCGGGGGTCAGCACGGTCACCGGGGCCGACGGGTTGGTGACCCGAAAGCGCAGGCTGGGCTCACCAATTTCAATCGGCCGCGGTGGCACGGTGTCTGGATTCCAGGCGTCCCACGGGCGGTGGTAGAAGGTGACGAGGTGGCCGCCACCTTCGACCCAGCGCCGCAAGTTGGCGGCGGCGGCGACCAAATCCGGCCGGCCGCCAAAGGCGCACACGCCGATCATCAAGGTGTTGAGCCCGGAGTCCAGATTGGCGGGATCGGGCGTCTCCACGGCGATACCAAGTTCGCTCAGCCAATGGCCGATCCGGTCGAGCCCAGCACCGAGATAGCCGACCCGGGAAATCGGCAGCGCGCAATCGACCGTCAGGATGGAGATGCCAGCACCGACCGCACGGCCGACCGCGTGCGCGGTGCCATGGCGCGCGACCCGCACGGAGCGAATGGGCTGGCCCGAACGCGTCGCATCGACGCGCCGGAACCCAGCCCGCTCTGCCGGCGGCAGGCTGAGCGGTACAGACAAGAACCCACCGCGGCGCAAGCCAGCGATGGAACGCTCGCCACCGAAATCGATGGTACCCGGCGCCACGGTATCCAACGCCTCAAGCTTGAGGGTGGCGGCGACTGGGCGGCGATCCCCGAGACGCCGCAGGGCTTGGGCGGGTTCCACCGTGCCGCTGAGTGCTGGTTCGACCACCAGCGGCATGGTGACATCGGCTGTTAGCGGCACGCCCGCCACGACCACGCGCACCTGCATGGCGGCTGGCGGGTCGATCATGCCATCGGTGTCCGGCGTGCCGATCGGTGCATCGGGCGGCACTGCGATCAGCCAATCGCCGGGTGTGGCGTCCGCCTCGCCCACAGACCAGCCGCTCGCCAATGCCGGCTCTGGTGTCGGGCCGGGCAGCAGGGCGAGCGATGCGATACGCACTTGGCCGACGGCACCGGCGACAAAGCGCGTGCGGGTCGTCGCACTCAATTGCGGGAAGGCGGCCTGGACCAGGGCGCGCTCGACCCGACGGCGCACCCGGTGCAGGCGGGCGGCGATCGCGGGATCCCCTTCCGGCCGGCCGAGATCGCGCCAGGCGGCGGCCAGCGCGTCGGCAATTCGCGCGCGGTCCGGGAAGAATGTCAGTGCCGATGCGATGGCTTGGGCCGCGACCGGGCGGTTGTAGTCCGCCAGCGTGTAGGGCAGCCCGACGAACAAACCGTCGCCCGGCGTGCCATCGACCGGTGCGCCTGGCAACCCGCCGACCACGTGGAGGTCGACCCGCTTCGGGCGCAAGGTTGGCCAGGCCCCCATGCCTTGGCTGGTGTGATGGCGGCGCGACAGCTGGCCGATTTGTTCAGGGGTCAGCCCCAGCACCGGGCAGGGCCGGCCGACTTCCACGCCCAGCATGGCGGGCGGCGGTGGTTCCTGGTCGTCGTAAGAGGTGCCGCCGCCGGAGAACGCCGGCAGCACACCGCGCGCGACCACCCAGGCGGGTCGGTCGGTCACCCAGTGGCGATCGGCTGCGCGGTCGATCGCAGCGAAGGTCGCCTTGGTGATGGCCCGGTGGTGGCCGTGTTGGCCCGGCACATCGAGGAAGGTCGGCAGCACGACATCGGGGGTGAGCTGGCGGATGCGGTGCGCGATCCGGTCGATCAAACGGTCGATGCCGCCCCAGCGTTCCGCCGTGTCGACACCGGATTTCGAAAAGCCAAAATCGCGGATCGGGTCATCGCGCCCGGCGAGCCAGACGAGATCGAAGCCGCCGATGGCCGCCGCCGCCATCATCTCCGCCGTGCGCAAGGCTGCGAGGTCGGCACCAGACGCACTGTCCACCGCGTTCTGCCCGCCATCGCCGCGCGTAGCACAGGCATAGGTGACGGCGACCCCATCGACCACGGCGAGGCGGGCTAAAAACCCACTCCACTCATCATCCGGGTGGGCGCCGGTTTGTAAGAGCGCGAGCGGGGTTTTGCAGGCGACCAACGCGCGCCACAGCTGGGCCAGCGGTTGGTGCATAGCAAGCGCGTCGAGGCGCGCATGGTCTTCAGTCAGGGTGGCAAGAGCGCTCATGCGGCGCACCCTGCCTTGCCCGTGCCTGCGCGGCAAGTGTCGTTGCCGTGGGGTCAGACGCTGGTTGGGGCCTGCTCGTCTGCCAGCGGCCAGTCCATTGGCTTACCCATTGGCCCAACCGGGATCTCATGACCAAAGCGCAGCGCTTTCGGGCGCTCTGGCGCGGGTAAGGCGGTGGTCATCCAGGTGGTGAGCTCGGCGCGCAGACTGTCGACATCCGCCAACGGATCGCGCGGGACGATGAATGCCTTCAGTCGGGTGCCCTCATGCGGGTGCATCAGGCGCACGGCCGTGGCAACAACGGCGGGGTGTGTGGCCAGTACCGCGGCCACGCGATCGGGAAACACATTCACCCCGGCCACCTGCACCGCACCATCCGTTCGTCCAAGAACGCGGAAGTGGCGTGAACTGATCCACTCCAGCCGGTCCTGCACCTCGACCCGCCGGTCTGGTCCGGCCTGAGCGCGCCGCAGGAGCTCGCCCGGTGTCGCGCCTGGCTGCCAGTGGGCGAACAGCTGGAAGGGTGCGGTTGGTTCGTCGCGCCAGCCGACACCCGCGGTTTCGGAGGCGCCGTAGATCTCGATGATCCGGGACACGCCCTGCGCCCGCAGGTCAGCGATCACGCCAGGATCGCAGGGTGCCGTGGAGGTGACGCCGACCACGTCGGCTGGAACGGTGGGCGCGATGCGGGCGAAGGCCTGCCAGAAGACTGGATGACCGATCACCAGGTCCCCCGGCTGCAGGGCCGCACCAACGCTGCCAATCGCGCGATCACTCCAGTCTTCGATCGGTATGCCGAGGGCTTGGGGCAGCAAGATCGTGAAGATAAAGCCGTAGATGTGGTGACAGGGCACGACCGAGAGGACGCGAGATCGTGGGCCAACCAGTGTTGCCAGTGCTGAACCTTCTTCCCTCAAATCGTCGAGGGCGTGGGGAACCGGTTTGGCTGATCCTGTGCTGCCGGAGGTCAGAAACGTGATCTCGGCATCGAACAGCCGCAGGCTGCGCTCGGCGATCCTGCTCCAGCCATCGACGGTTCGATGTGCCAGCAACAGGTCTTCGAGGCCGGTGCGGTGAAACTGCAGCCGCTGGCCGAGACTGGCGGCCAGTGCCAGCAGTTCCAGCGAGTCCGCATCCAAACCGCCCGCACCGATGGGGAATTCAGCCGGCCAGGGGCGCCGAGGCACTGGTTCGCGCGGGCGCAGGGCCGCGAGCTCGCCCGCGATCACGCTGGTGACGAAGCGGGTGAGCGTTGCCGTGTCCTGCCACCACATCGGGCTGCGCGTGTCTACAGACGTTTGACGAAGACCCAGTAGGTATCGCCAACCAGTGCCTTTTTCATGTGGATCTTCACTTTGGTTGGCGCCATCTGATAATCGAACACATACTCGATCATGGTGTTCAGGTCGTTGTTCTTCACGCCTTGATCAAAGATGCCCTTGAATTCTGGAGTATTCGTGCATGGCGCAACGTCTGTGAAGAAGTTACGCCCCAAGACGGCTTTGGGATCGCGGCCGGTGATCCCACCCTCAACGGCGTTGTACTTCAGGATTTTGCCGGTCGCATCGAGCTGAATGGCGCCAAACACCAGACCATCGATTTCGGTTTCCGACATCCGGCCGAGGATGTTTTCGATGTCTGCTTTGCCGAACTCAACCACATCCAAACTGCTCATGATTTGATCCTTAGGGTTGCTGATTGGGTGCGCGTATCACCTGATCCACAGGTATTCCGTCCAGGCGGCAAGGCAATGGCTTTCGCGCTAGTCGATGCGAAATAGCGCCTCGTCGCTGCGGCGTTCACTCCCGGCTGGCGCCTGCCGTTTGGGCAGGCTAACCAGTCGCCACGGCGTACAGGGAGATGGGACATGGCACTGACACCAAAGCCTCTGATCACCGGTAACACCACGCGGATGCTCCTGCTCGCAGTCGGCCTGCAGGCAGTCACCGTGGCGCCAGCGCTCGCCCAAGCGGTCACGCCGCCACCGCGACCGGCCGATGCTGCTGCCTTGATCCAAGCCTTTGAAGGTGTTGTCGGCCAGCATCCGGCCCGGCGATCCTTCGCCAAGGGTGTGTGCGTCGAGGGCAGTTTTTCACCCGCCTCCGAAGCGGCCACGCTTTCGGCGGCCGCCACCTTTGCCGGCCCAGCCGTGCCGGTGATCGGCCGCTTCGCCGTTGGCGGTGGCAATCCGCTGGTGTCGGACAAGACCCGCAGCGTGCGCGGCTTTGCGCTCAGCCTCGATACCGGCGGGCCGCACCAGTGGGACATGGCTGCGATGTCGGCGCCGTTCTTCTTCGCCTCAACGCCGGAGACCTTCCTCGCGTTCCTGCAGGCGCGTGCGATCGATCCCGCGACCGGGCGGGCCGATCCGGCCCGGATTGCCGCCTCCAACGCAGCACTGCCCGACACCAGGCCGCAGATGGCCTACTTGGCCGCCAATCCCATCCCGGCGAGCTACGCGGGCGTGCGCTACTACGGCATCAACACGTTCCGGTTCGTGAACGCGGCCGGCACCGGCACGTGGGTACGCTGGGAGTTCGAGCCGGCGGCCGGCTTGCTGGGCCTCAGCGACGCGGAGCTCGCGGCTCTGCCCGATGACTTCCTGGCCGATGAGCTGCGCCGGCGCATGGCGAGCGGCCCGGTGCGCTTTCGTATGACCGCCCAGATCGCCGAGCCTGGTGACGTGTTGGACAACCCAACCATCGCCTGGCCAGCCGAACGGCGGCGGGTGACGCTGGGAGAGGTGACACTCAGCCACGTCGAGGCGGGTGCGGGCGGCAAGTGCGATGCGATGGCGTTCTATCCGCTGATCCTGCCGCGCGGCATCGAGCCGTCCAACGATCCAACCCTGCTGGCGCGCACCACCGCCTACACCCTGTCACGCGAACGACGGCTAGCGCGCTAGCACGGCCTTGAGGGCTGGGATCACCAGCTCTGGCGTGCTGATCCGGGCCGCTTCGCCCATGTGGCCAATGCGCAGGACCCGGCCCTTCAAGGTACCTTCGCCGCCCGCGAGCCAAAGGCCGAACTGATCGCGCAATTGGGCCCGCACGTCGCGTTCGTCGATGCCATCCGGCAGGCGGATCGCGGTGACGCAATCGGCTGCTGTCGCCGGATCGGCTGGGAACAGGCTGAGGCCGAGGTCGAGCACCGCCGCACGAGTGACGGCGGCGACTTGGGCATGGCGGTCGATCCGTGCTTGCACGCCTTCGGCTTCCCACGCCGTCAAGACACCGTCGAGGGCATAGATCTCCAAGATCGAGGGCGTGAACGGGAAGGGTACGTCGGGATCATGCGCCCCGCACCAATCCTTCAAGCTCAGGATCGATGCCTGTGGTGCCGCCGGGTTGGCGTGGATTTTCGCCCACGCCCGGTCCGACAGATGCACCGGCGTTAGACCCGGTGGGCCGGCCAAGCATTTGTGCAAGCCCAGCACACCCAAATCGATGCCCCAGCCATCGAGATCGAGCGCCATGCCGCCGACTGAGGCGACGGCATCGACCAGCACCACCGCACCATGGCGCTTGGCGACGCGGGCGAGGTCCGCCAACGGCAGCAGCGTGCCGGAGGGGGTTTCGCAATGCACGAACGCGACGATCGCCGTGCCCGGTGTCTTCGTCAGGGCGGCATCGAGGGCAGCCGCACTCGGCACCTGATCGTCCGGCACCACCAGTTCGTCGACCCGGTCGGTCCAGCGCCGCAGCCACAGGCTGAAGAACCGGCTGTAGTGGCCGCTCACCACGTTCAGCACTCGGTCACCCGGGGCGACGAGGGAGGCGGCGGCGGCCTCCAGTGCCACCACCGCTTCGCCCTGGACCAGCACTGGCGGGGTCGCGACACCCAGCAGGCGCTGCAGGCGGGCGGTCTGTTCGGCATAGAAGGCGTGGAACCAGGGGTCCGTGTGGTGGACCATCGGCCGGGTGAGGGCGGCGTTGACGGCCGGCGGGAACTGGCCTGGGCCAGACGCGAAGGTATGCCGGGTAGGCGCGATCATCCGGGGCGGCCGCTGCGCTGCGGCGCCGGTTGGGTCGCTGGCGC
>JAAFHH010000162.1 GCA_013297545.1 Alphaproteobacteria bacterium | reverse complement strand
GAACTCCGTGTCCATGATGGCCGACAGCCAGGCGCGTGGCTCGCCGGGCCAGATCCGTCAGCTCGCCGGTATGCGCGGCCTGATGGCCAAGCCGTCGGGTGAAATCATCGAGACGCCGATCGTCTCCAACTTCAAAGAAGGCCTAACCGTGCTGGAGTACTTCAACTCCACCCACGGTGCCCGTAAGGGTCTGGCCGACACGGCGTTGAAGACCGCGAACTCAGGGTACCTCACCCGCCGTCTGGTCGACGTCGCGCAGGATGCGATCATCGTCGAGGAAGATTGCGGCACCAACCAGGGCATCACGGTGCGCTCGGTGGTCGAGGGCGGCGATATCATCTCGCCGTTGTCTGAACGCATCCTCGGCCGTTCGGCCGTGGGCGACATCAAGCATCCGAAGACGGGTGCCGTGCTGGTGGCGAATGCCGCGATCATCGATGAAGAGGCGGTCGAGGAGATCGAAAACGCTGGCATCGATGAGATCATGATCCGCTCTGTCTTGACTTGCGAAAGCAAGGTCGGGGTGTGCGGCACCTGCTACGGCCGCGATCTGTCGCGCGGCACCCGGGTCAATGTCGGCGAGGCGGTCGGTGTTATCGCTGCCCAGTCGATCGGCGAGCCGGGCACGCAGCTCACCATGCGCACCTTCCACATCGGCGGTGCCGCCCAGCGCGGTGCCGAACAATCGAGCGTGGAAGCCGCGATCGACGGTATCGTCACCATCGGCAACCGCAACCTGGTGACCAACAGCGTTGGCGTCAGCGTCGTCATGGGCCGGTCGACCGAGCTCGTGCTGCGCGATGACCAGGGCCGCGAACGCGCCCGCCACCGTGTGCCCTATGGTGCGAAGCTGCTGTTCGATGAGTCAAAGCCGGTCACCCGCGGCCAGCGCTTGGCCGAGTGGGACCCCTACACCTTGCCGATCCTGACCGAACGGGAAGGCAGTGCCCACTTCGTCGACTTGGTCGAAGGCATCTCGGTGCGCGAAGTGCTGGACGAGGCAACCGGTATCTCGAACCGCGTTGTCATCGACTGGCGTCAGCAGCCCCGTGGTAACGATCTGAAGCCGCGCATTGTGCTGCGCGACGCTGCTGGCGAAGCCCTGCGGTTGTCGAACGGTCTCGAAGCCCGGTACTTCATGTCGGTCGACGCCATTCTCTCGATCGAGAACGGCACACCGGTCACGGCCGGTGACGTGCTGGCGCGTATCCCGCGGGAGAGCTCGAAGACCCGTGACATCACCGGCGGTCTGCCGCGGGTGGCGGAATTGTTCGAAGCCCGCAAGCCGAAGGACTACGCGATCATCAGTGAAAGCGATGGCCGCGTCGAATTCGGCAAGGATTACAAGACGAAGCGCCGCATCCTCGTCGTCCCGAACGAAGAGGGCAAGGAACCGGTCGAGTACTTGATTCCGAAGGGCAAGCACATCTCGGTGCACGAAGGCGACTACGTGCAGCGCGGCGACTTGCTGATGGACGGCAACCCAGTGCCGCACGACATCTTGCGCGTGCTCGGTGTTGAGGCGTTGGCCAACTACCTGATCAAGGAAATCCAGGACGTCTATCGTCTGCAGGGTGTGAAGATCAACGACAAGCACATCGAAGTGATCGTGCGGCAAATGCTGCAGAAGATCGAAATCGATGATGCCGGTGATTCGACCTACCTGGTGGGCGAGCAGGTTGACCGCATCGAGTTCGAGGCGATTTCTGAAGCCCTGGTGAAGGAAGGCCTGCGTGGGCCTTCCGGTCACCCAGTGCTGCAGGGCATCACCAAGGCCTCGCTGCAGACCAATTCCTTCATCTCCGCCGCGTCGTTCCAAGAAACCACGCGCGTGCTGACCGAAGCGGCCGTGTCCGGCAAGACCGACACCCTCGACGGCTTGAAGGAAAACGTCATCGTCGGCCGACTGATCCCGGCGGGTACCGGTTCGGTCATGAACCGTCTGCGCCACCTCGCAGCCGACCGCGACCGTGCCAGCATCACCAGCCAGCAACCGGCGCTGACCGACGAGAGCGCAGCCGCCGACTAGGCTGCTCGCACGTCGGGTATCGATGAACAAGCCCGCAAGGCATCCTTGCGGGCTTGTTTTCGTCTGGGTGCCTGGCTGCTAGAGTGCCGCCCATGTCGGAGACCATCAGCAACCACTTCAATGCCGAAGAGTTTCTGAGCTGGGCAGCAGCGCAGGGCAACGAGGCGCGCTATGAGCTCTGGGCCGGCCGCGCCGTCGCGATGGCGCCGCCCTCGACGGCGCATCGGCGGATTACTGCGCGTCTCGTTGGAATGATGATAGCCGCCGCGGAACGGCAGGGCTGCGCGATTGAGGCGCCGGGTGTCGTTCCTGTTAGCGCCGCGTCGCTGTTTGTGCCTGACCTCACAATGGTGTGCAGCGGCACGGATCCGAGGCTGATCGTCGAGATCCTGTCGCCTAGCACCCAGCGTAATGATCAGCGTGTGAAGATCGCGCACTACCACACGCTACCCTGGGTCTCGGAGATCCTGCTGATTCACGCCGACGTCGCGTATGCTGAAGTGCATCGCCGCGTGGCGAGTGATGCCGAGCGCTGGCTGATCGAACTGGCACTTGGCCTCGACGGCTTGGTGCGATTGGAGACGGTCGGCATCGCGATCAGCCTGAGCGAACTCTATGCTGGGCTCGACCTCGGAGAGTCTGTGTTGAAGTAGTTGCGACTGGGGCGGAGGGGATGATGAGCCTGGAGCGCGCCCACTTTCCGGCGATCGACGGTTTCCTTGCCTGGCTCGACCTGCGCCCCGAAGGCGAAGGTTGGGAATTGGTCGATGGCTCTCCGGTCGCTATGGCACCGCCGGCGGATGCACACAACGTGTTGGTCGCGACGTTGGCTGGCGCCGTGCAGGGTGGGCTCGCCCGATCGCGCCCTAGCTGCTTCGTGCGCACCCCGGGCACCGTGCAGGTTTCAGCCTCGACCCTCCTGATTCCCGATATCACCGTTGTGGGTGCGAAAGCAGATGCGTCTAAGCGGCTCGCCCCATCACCGCTCCTGGTGATCGAGGTGCTGTCGCCCTCGACGCGCAAGGGCGATCGGGGCTGGAAAGTGGCGCTCTATCGGTCTGTTCCAGAGATCGCGGAGATCGTGCTGATCGACAGCCAAAGCCGCTATGCCGAGGTGCACCGCCGGCTCCCCGGCGATCCCAGCCGCTTGCTGTGCGATCTGGCGACCGGCCCGGCCGAGATACTCCGCATCGAGACCGCAGCGATCGACCTCAGCTTCGCCGAGCTCTACGCCGCGATCACGTTTGCCGACGAGACATAGGCACGATCCGGATTCAGTCGTTTGGTTTCGCTTGACAGGGTGGGGGGGCATCCGTAGTGTCCCGCGACCTTGAACGGCCCACCGGCTGTCTGGCTGGGGAAGCGAACCTTCTCCGCAGAAACGCGGCGACCTTCAAGACCCGAGACATATCACCCGGCTGCGCTGGCTTTCGCGCGGTTCTGGTGGCGCAACGCACCAAGCGGGCCCGACGCTATGGCGACGGGTTCGTTTTGGTTTCTGACGAGGACGGAAGAGAGACGGATGCCGACGATCAGCCAATTGATCCGCAGCCCGCGCCAGCCCCCCCGGACCCGGAACAAAGTTCCGGCCCTGGAGGCCTGCCCGCAAAAGCGTGGCGTGTGCACGCGCGTCTACACCACCACCCCGAAGAAGCCGAACTCGGCGCTTCGTAAGGTGGCCCGCGTGCGCTTGACCAACGGGTTCGAAGTTACGTCCTACATCCCGGGCGAAGGCCACAACCTGCAGGAACACTCGGTCGTCATGATCCGCGGTGGTCGTGTGAAGGACTTGCCGGGTGTGCGCTACCACATCATCCGCGGCACGCTGGATACCCAGGGTGTGAAGAACCGCAAGCAGCGCCGGTCGAAGTACGGCGCCAAGCGCCCGAAGTAAGGAACGAGAGCTATGTCGCGTCGTCGCGCTGCCGATAAACGGGAAGTCCTGCCGGACGCCAAGTATGGCGACCAGGTGCTGACCAAGTTCATGAACTGCTTGATGTTCGACGGTAAGAAGTCGTCCGCCGAAGCCATCGTCTATGGCGCGTTCGACAAGGTCGAAGGCCGCGCCAAGCAGGATCCGCTGCAGATGTTTCACACGGCACTCAGCAATGTGAAGCCGGCCGTGGAAGTCCGTTCGCGCCGCGTTGGTGGGGCAACCTACCAGGTGCCGGTCGAAGTCCGCACGGAACGCGCTCAAGCGTTGGCGATCCGGTGGTTGATCGACAGTGCTCGCAAGCGCTCTGAGAACACCATGGTCGACCGGTTGTCGGCCGAACTGCTGGATGCGGCGAACAATCGCGGCTCCGCGGTGAAGAAGCGCGAAGACACGCACCGGATGGCGGAAGCCAACCGTGCCTTCTCGCATTATCGCTGGTAACCGTCCTCCCCCCGTCCGCCCCAGGAATCTGAACGATGGCCCGCCAAACTCCGCTCGAGCGATACCGCAACATTGGCATCATGGCTCACATTGATGCCGGTAAGACCACGACCACGGAGCGCGTCCTCTACTACACCGGCCGGTCCCACAAGATCGGCGAAGTGCATGATGGCGCTGCGACCATGGACTGGATGGAGCAGGAGCAGGAACGCGGGATCACCATCACCTCGGCGGCAACCACCTGCTTCTGGCGCGACTACCGCATCAACATCATCGATACCCCCGGCCACGTGGACTTCACCATCGAAGTTGAGCGTTCGTTGCGCGTGCTCGACGGTGCGGTTTGCGTGTTCGACTCGGTTGCGGGTGTTGAGCCGCAGTCCGAAACCGTGTGGCGTCAGGCCGACAAGTACGAAGTGCCGCGCATCTGCTTCGTCAACAAGATGGACCGGATCGGCGCCAACTTCTTCCGCTGCGTCGACATGATGGTCGACCGCTTGGGTGCGCGTCCGCTGGTGCTGACCCTGCCGATCGGCGTTGAAAGCGAGTTCGTTGGGATCGTTGACCTGGTCGCCAACACCTCGGTGATCTGGAAAGACGAAAACCTCGGCGCTGAGTTCGTTGTGGGCGAGATCCCGGACGACATGAAGGCGCAGGCTGCCGACTACCGCCGCCAGCTGATCGAAACCGCCGTCGAAATGGACGACGCGGCGATGGAAGCCTACCTCGAGGGCGAAGAGCCGTCGTTCGAAGTGCTGCAGGCCTGCATCCGCAAGGGTGCCGTCAACCGCATCTTCGTGCCGGTGATCTGCGGTTCGGCGTTCAAGAACAAGGGCGTGCAAACGCTGCTCGACGCCGTCGTCGACTACCTGCCGGGCCCGCTCGACATTCCGCCAGTCGTTGGCAAGAGTGTCGATGGCGACCAGGACGACAGCCGGGAAACCTCGGACGAAGCGCCGTTCTCCGGCCTCGCGTTCAAGATCATGTCGGACCCGTTCGTCGGCTCACTCACCTTCGTGCGGATCTACTCGGGCGTGCTGGAAACCAGCACCTACGCGCAGAACACCGTGAAGGGCCAACGCGAGCGCATCGGCCGCATGCTGCTCATGCATGCCAACCACCGCGAAGACATCAAGGAAGCCCGCGCCGGCGATATCGTGGCACTGGCCGGCCTGAAGTACTCGACCACCGGCGACACGCTGTGTGACCCGGCCCAGCCGATCATCCTGGAGCGTATGGAGTTCCCGGAACCCGTGATCGAAGTGGCGGTCGAGCCGAAGTCGAAGGCGGACCAGGAAAAGATGGGCATGGCGCTCAACCGCCTGGCCCAGGAAGACCCGTCCTTCCGCGTCTCGGTCGACCACGAAAGCGGTCAGACCGTGATCAAGGGCATGGGCGAACTGCACCTGGAAATCCTGGTCGACCGCATGAAGCGGGAATACAAGGTCGAAGCGAACGTCGGCGCGCCGCAGGTGGCGTACCGGGAGACGATCACCAAGCCGGGCGAGATCGACTACACCCACAAGAAGCAGTCCGGCGGGTCCGGTCAGTTCGCGCGGGTCAAGATCAAGTTCGAACCGGGTGAAGTTGGCTCTGGCTTCGTGTTTTCCAGCGGGATCATCGGCGGCTCAGTGCCGAAGGAATACATCCCGGGCGTCGAAAAGGGCCTGAACTCGGTCAAGGACAACGGCGTGATCGCTGGCTTCCCGCTGATCGACTTCAAGGCGACTTTGATGGACGGTGCGTACCACGACGTTGACTCGTCGGTCCTGGCATTCGAAATCGCCTCGCGGGCGGCCTTCAAGGAAGGCATCCCGAAGTGCGGTCCGAAGTTGCTGGAACCGGTGATGAAGGTCGAAGTCGTCACACCGGAAGACTACATGGGCGATGTCATCGGCGATTTGAACAGCCGCCGCGGACAAGTGACCGGCATGGACAGCCGCGGCAACGCGCGCGTGGTGACGGCCTTCGTGCCGCTCGCCAACATGTTCGGCTACGTGAACACCTTGCGCTCGATGAGCCAGGGTCGCGCCCAGTACACCATGCTGTTCGACCACTATGAGCAAGTGCCGCAGGCCGTCGCGGATGAAGTCCGCGCGAAGATGGCCGGCTAGCACCTCTACTTACCAAAAGATCCTAACGGGGACACCCAATGGCGAAGGCAAAATTCGAGCGGAATAAGCCGCACTGCAACATCGGCACGATCGGTCACGTCGACCACGGCAAGACCTCGTTGACGGCTGCGATCACGAAGATCTTGGCGGAGACGGGCGGGGCGACCTTCACGGCGTACGACCAGATCGACAAGGCGCCGGAAGAAAAGGCGCGCGGCATCACGATTTCGACGGCACACGTCGAATACGAGACCGGCAACCGCCACTACGCCCACGTCGACTGCCCCGGCCACGCTGACTATGTGAAGAACATGATCACGGGCGCGGCGCA
>JAAFHH010000161.1 GCA_013297545.1 Alphaproteobacteria bacterium | reverse complement strand
ACGGCTGAGCGCACCTCAAAAGAGTCCGCTGTCGTCGCATCCGCAGCCGAACAGACCAGCGCCAACGTGCAGACGGTTGCTGCCGCCGTGGAGGAAATGAACGCGTCGATCGGCGAAATCGGCCAGCAAATGTCCAACGCCACCACCAAAGCCGAGGACGCGAGCCGCTTTGCCCAGGACACCGATCGTCACGTCCAAGCGCTTGCCGATAACGCGGACCGGATCGGTGATGTGGTCAAGCTGATCTCTGCGATTGCCGCCCAGACCAACTTGCTGGCGCTCAACGCCACCATCGAAGCCGCCCGTGCCGGCGACGCCGGCCGGGGCTTTGCCGTGGTCGCCTCCGAAGTGAAGTCGCTCGCGAGCCAAACCGCGCAAGCGACCAGCGACATCACCGCCCGCGTCGCGGCGATCCAGACCGTGACCGGCGAGACAGTGCAGGCGATCCGCGCGATCATCCAACGGATTGGCGAGATCTCCCACGCGTCGTCCGCGATTGCGTCCGCGGTGGAACAGCAATCGGCTTCCACCCAGGAAATCGCCAAGAACGTGCAGCAAGCCGCCGTCGGCACGGAGGGGGTGACGTCCACCATCGGCCGCGTGGCCGCCGCCGCGACGGAAACCGGCGGAGCGTCGGGCGAGCTGCTCTCAGCCGCCAACGATCTCTCGCGGCAGTCGGAAGTGCTGCGCGGCGAGATGGACCGGTTCTTGGCGGATATCCGGGCGGCGTAAGCGCTGGTGATCTCGATAAAAACCCCTCCCCCTCAGGCACGACCGGGGGAGGGGTCACTTTCGTGCAAGGTTGAAGCGCGGGATCGCGGCCGTAAGGGACGCCGCGAGGTCGCTTAGGTTCGTCCCATCGCCCGGCGGGACGACGCCAGATCCAAGCGTCTGAGGCGCACAGGCGCTGGTCAGGGCTGCGAGTGCGGGGGCAGGCCACACGCCTTGGCGCCATTCCGCATGCAGCTCTACCTCCGACAGACCCGCCAGCCGCTGGTAAAGCCCGGCGTGCGCACCCCAGGCAGGGTTCAACGCCATCGTTTCGGCGACCCTGCGGACTTTGGCGTGGAACCAGGCGAACTCGCGCAGGTGGTGGTGGTGGACCTCGACACTGGTCGCGGCCCCCCAGTGCAGATCCGGGCCGACGGCGAAGTGGTTGCCGGGCCAGAGAGCGGTCACCCGCGCGCCGCGCACGATCGCCTTCGGCAGCTGGGCGTGGCGCCAGTAGAAGCAGTCTGCTCGTCCAACCCGGCGAGCGATGCCGAGCGGGCGATCGATGACGCGGGTGGCGGCGAACGGGGGGCCTTCCGCATCCGGTACCATCAGCCGCTGCGCTGCCAGCAGTAGGGATGTGTCCGGCCCATAGACCGCGGCATCGCGCGCAATCGCCTCGGGCAGGTCCGTGTCCGCGTACCAGAGTTCGTCCGCATCGGCTGAGAACAGCCAGTGCGCGCCATAGCGCTCGGCGGCGATCCAGGCCATGCGCGTGGTCCAGAGGTCCTGGTGCCAGCCCGTGCCGGCCTCGTCGATGATATCGATTGGCCAGTGTGCTGCGAGATCAGCCAGGACATCGCGCGTGCCGTCGGTCGAGCCATTGTCGGTGACGATCACCCGGCTGACGCCGCGCTCCAAGTGGTGCTGGATCTGGTGCTGGACCAAGGACACCTCGTCCTTAACCAGCAGCAGCATGACCAGTGGTAGGTCGGCCACGCGTGCGATCGTGCGGCGGGTAGCCGTCCCCAGATCTGGCACCGCGGGCACCAGATGCCCCCGCGCCACTTGGGTTGGCGCGTCAAAGCGGCGGTTACGGGTCTGGCGATCCATACCAGCACCCGCCGCCAGCCAGATCGCGCGGGCGGCCGCGTGGTCGGCATTGTCGATGTGGTGCCATTCCGCCGCGATCGGATCGCCTGGCAGGATGGCGCAGTTGAACGCCTGGTTGATCGCGCGGGCGCTGGCGCCATCGCCCTGGTCGAGGTGCCATTGCTCCAGCCGGTAGGCGATCCGGGCTTCGGTTGGATGCTGCTGCCAGAGGTGCTGCAACGGTGTTGGGTCGCCGCGCAGATCAAGCGTCAGCAGGGCCACCAGCAGCGCCGCCTCGCGGTTTGCGGGGTCGAGGGCGTGTGCGGTCTCCGCTGCCAGCAGGGCCGCATCGAGGTCACCCGCACGGGCGCTTAAGGTCGCCGCGACCCGGTGGGCAGCCGGCAACAGCGGATCGAAGCTGAACGCTTGGGTGAGGAACCTGTGGGCCTGATCGGGCGCATCAGCGCCAAGCACCTCGGCCAGCGTCACAGCTGCGACAGCTTGGCCTGCCTCCGCCATCGGGCGCGCGGAGCACCAGGCGTCCAGTGCGCCGGTTGCGCGCTCTAGCGCCCCGCGCTCGGCGAGGCATTGGACGAGGCCAAGCCAGGCCTCGTCCAAACTCCCATCCAGATTGACCGCCGCTTGGAAGCCGAGCGCTGCCTCGTGCAGCTGACCGGCCGCCCGCAGCGCGCGTGCAGCTGCGAGCTCCGCTGCAGCGGTCACAGGCCTAGGACATCGCCTTTTTGAAGTTGTCGGCGACGAAGTCCCAGTTCACCAGGTGGTCGAGGAACGCCTGCACGAAGTCCGGGCGGCGGTTCTGGTAGTCGATGTAGTAGGCGTGTTCCCAGACATCGACGGTCATCAGCGCCGTTTGGCCGTGCGCCATCGGCAGATCGGCATTGCCGGTCTTGGTGATCTTAAGCGTGCCACCTTCAACCACCAACCAGGCCCAGCCAGAGCCGAACTGGGTGACGGCTGCTTGCTTGAATTGTTCCTTGAACGCATCGAGCGAGCCGAACGCCTGATCGATCGCATCCGCCAGCGCGCCGGTCGGCTTGCCGCCGCCTTGCGGCTTCATGCAATGCCAGAAGAAGGTGTGGTTCCACACCTGCGCTGCGTTGTTGAAGATCCCGGCCTTGCCAGCATCACCAGCCGAGAGCGCGATCAGCTCTTCCAGGCTCTGGCTCGCCATGGCGGTGTCTTTCACCAGGTTGTTCAGGTTCACGACGTAAGCGTTGTGGTGCTTGGCGTGGTGAAAGCTGAACGTCTTTTCCGTCATGTACGGCTCAAGCGCGTTCGGGGCGTAGGGCAGCGGGGGAAGCTCGAAAGCCATGGTGGCTCCTCATCGGCAGCGGGATAGGGGCGGGAGCAGACAAAGGGCAGCCCGCGGACGAGCAAGGATGTAGGCGTTTGGACCCGCGCAGGCAACCGGGCACTAGCGGATCGCAGCCGCCGCGTGGGTGCCGGAGGTCAGCGCCCCTTCGATGGTCGCCGGCAGGCCGGTCGCCGTCCAATCCCCGGCGAGCACCAGGTTGGCGAGGCCGCTGTCGCGCGGACCTGAGCGCGCGAGATCGGGTGTGGCTGCAAATGTGGCCCGGCGTTCTTTGATCACCCGGGTGGCAGCGGGTAGGGGGATGCCAAGCAGGGGTTCGACATCCGCCCACAGCAGGCGCGCAATGTCGTCCGCCGGGTGATCAAGCAGCCGGTCCGCCGCGGACACCGTAATCGTCAGCACCGGCCCGCGTTGGAACAGCCACTCCGCCGTGCCACCGATCAGGCCGAGCATCGGGCCTGGCAACGCGACACCGTCAGGCAGCAGGGCGTGCAGGTTGATGATGCCGTGGCTCGCGGTCGGGACGGGCAGGCCCGGCAGCAAGCGCCCGGCGATTTCCGGCCCGGTTGCCAGGATCACGGTGGTTACCGGCACCTCGGCGCCGTCAACCCCGATGGCCTCCACGCGCCCCGCCCTGCGGATCAGGTGGCTGACCCGCGCACCGCAGCGCACCTGCGCGCCCTGCTCCGCGAGGATCCGCAGGGCTGGTTCGATCAACGCCCGCGCCAGACTGTGGTGGGCGATCATCGGGCTGATGTGACCGCGGGTCGCAAGCAAGACACGCCGCAGCAGGGCTGCCGACGCGCGTTCGACCGGTGTGTTGAGGGCGGCAACGGCGATCGGCCGCCACAGCGTCTCGAACAGCGGGCTCGACCCCAGCACGTCGGCGACTGTCGCGGTGCGGCCAGCCGTGGCCAACCGCACGCCATCAAGCGCGTAGCAGGAGAGGCCGACACCCGGTACCCGCCGCCGGGGATCGCGAAGCGCGCGCACGTCCGCCGCCAGCACCCAGTCGGCATGGTTGCGAAGATCGCGAAACGGCAAACCGCCGACCGCAAGGGGCACCATCTCCGCCCGCGTGCCCAGTCGATCGAGCCAGGCGGAAACGGCACGGTTGCTGGCGAGCACCACGTGCGCGCCATTGTCGATCAGCCCGAGCACCGGGTCGACCCAGGACCGGCAACGCCCGCCAGCCTGCGGTGCCGCCTCCAGCAGCACGACCGGGATGCCGCGATCGACCAAGGCAACGGCAGCCGCAAGCCCGGCCAGCCCAGCGCCGATGATGTGCACCGTCATGGCCGGGCCGTCAGATAGGCGGTGACGGCAACAGCGAGTTTCCGGGTGCCGCTGAGCCGCACGCGCACCAAGGGCTGGCGCCAGTCCGCCGCGACCAGCCGGCGCAGCAGCGCGCGGTAGAGGGCGAGCATGGCAATCGGTGCGCGCAGCTGGGTGCGCGGCAAGTCGCTGAGCGCTGCGATCGCGCGCTCAAAACAGCTGTCCGCCCGTGCCGCGGTGGCGCGCGCCGCACGGGCGAGATCAGGCGAACGGCTCGCCGATGCGGGATCGAGGGGTACCCCCGCCGCGTCCAAGTCCTGGCGGGCGAGGTAGAGCCGACCGAGGCCAGCATCCTCGCCAATGTCGCGCAGGATGTTGGTGAGCTGTAGGGCTTCGCCGAGTGCTACGGCGAAATCCTCCGCCTGCGGCCCCCGCACGCCAAAGATCGCCATCGATGCCACACCAACGGCACCCGCCACCGCGCGGCAATAGCTGGCCAAGGTCGCGCGGTCCGGCGCCACAATCGGCTCGGGGCCGGCATCCATCGCCATGCCATCGACGATGCGCACGAGTTCTGCGACCGGCATATCGAAGCGGGCGACGGCGGCAGCCAGTGGGGCAATCGCCGGATCGGCGACCGTGGGTAGCGCCTGCAACCAACCCCGCCAGCGGGCAAGTTCGCCGAGCGGGTCCGCCACCCGCCCTTCGTCGACGATGTCGTCAACCACCCGGCAAAAACTATAGAGCGCCAGCATGGCGTCGCGCTGGTCGGCCGGCAGCAGCCGCATCGGCCAGTAGAAGGAACTTGTGACCACCGGTGCCGTCATCGCGCGAGACCGATCAATCTCAGCCACAACGCCGGACCACCCGCCGTGAGGCCGGCCAGTGCGGCGCGGCCTTTGTCCAGTGCACTCAAGCCAGCCCGGCTCGCCAGCGGGTCGTGGGTCGCGAGCCGGCGATGCAACGCGCGGCCAAGCGAAAGGGTAGCAACTGCTTGGGCGCGCAAGCCTGGGTCGCGGATCAGGCCGGGTAGGGCGGCGGCCTCCCCCAACAGCGTGGCCGTGCCGGCGAGCATGCGATCGAACACCTGGCGCAGCGCTGCGGGCGTGCTGCTAGCGGTTAGCATGGCCGTCGTGGCGCCGGCCTCCGCGCACCAATCGATGGGCAGATAGCTGCGCTGCAGACGGCGCCAGTCATCCCTCGCATCTTGGATGTGGTTCAGCACCTGCATGGCGATCGCCAATGCCTCGGCTGGACGCCGCGCCGTCGGTGCCTCGCCGTGCAGATCAAGCAAGAAGCGTGCGATCGGCGCGGCGGAGCTGTGGCAGTAGCCCTCGATCAGCGCGGGCCAGCTTGGCCAGGTGACGCCAGCAGCATCGGCGCGGAACGCCGGCAGCAGGGCCCGCACCGTGCGCCCAACCAGATCATCCGCCATCGCGTGATCAACCCGGTCGAGTTCAGCCAGCTTGGCGTCGCGGTCGAGCAGCGGATCGTCCGCGACATCATCGGCAGCACGGGCGAGGTGGTAGCACGCGAGCACCGTCGCCCGCACATCCGCCCGCAACAGCCGCGAGGCAACGGGGAAGTTTTCTTGGGTCGCCGTCCGGCTCGCGGGGCGGGGTGGGGGCTCGCACATGACTGGTCGGTCATGCCATGGTCCGCGCCATGGCGGAACCCGTCTCAGCAACCACCATCGACGCCCTCGACCGTGACCTCGCACTGGGGGACCGGGTGCGTTGGCTCACCTTGGCAGCCGTGCCGAAACAGCACCGGCTGGATCTGCTCGCCCTCTACGCGTTCGCGCTTGAGCTGGCGCGCACCCGCGAGGTGGTGCGCGAAGCGATGCTCGGCCAGATTCGCCTGACCTGGTGGCGCGAACAGCTGCAGGGCCTGTCCATGGTGCCACCCTTCGCGCACCCGGTGCTGGAGGCGCTAGCACCAGCGCTGGCGGCCGGACGGCTTGCGGTCAGCGATCTGGAACCGCTGATCGACGCCCGGATGACGGACTTGGAAGAGGACCCACCCGCGACGCTCGCAGACCTCGAAGCCTATGCCGAGGCGACCGGTGGGGCGCTGACCGAGCTCGCAGCCCGGCTGCTCGGCGCGCCCACGCCAGCCGCCCGGATCATCGGCACGGCCCACACGCTGGCGGCGTTAGCGATGGCGGTGCCGTTTCGCGCCCGCGTCGGCCGGGTCGACCTGCCGCGCGACCTACTCGATGCGGCAGGGGTGCACCCCTCTGCCTTGATCGAGGGGCGGGGCGTGGAGCGGGTTGCACCAGTGGTGAAGGCAGTGGCAAAGCGCGCGACAGAGCTGCTGAGCTCGGCGCCAAAGACGCACTCGCCTGCCTTGCTGGTGGCGGTCGCGAGCCGGCGCTGGCTGAAGCGCCTCACCCGCGTCGACTGGGATGCTTACGCGCCGGCCCTCGGTGCGCCAGACCCCTGGTTTGGGGTCGCGAT
>JAAFHH010000160.1 GCA_013297545.1 Alphaproteobacteria bacterium | reverse complement strand
GGTGGGCGAGCTGGCGGTCGAGCCAGATCGACCCTGGTGCCGAGCCGCGGTTGCGCATATCGGCGGAGAACCCCGCCAATACCGAGGCCGGCTGCTCGATGCGTGCGGAGACGTAGGTGCCAGAGCCGCGGCGGCGCGACAGCATGCCTTCGCGCAACAGCGTGTCGATCGCGCGCCGCACGGTCACCCGGCTGAGGCCGGTGATCAGGGTCAAGTCCCGTTCCGACGGCAGCGCGTCGCCCACCCGCACGCGCTGGTTTGCAATGCGGGCGCGCAACTCCTCGGCGAGCTGCAGGTAGAGCGGTGTCGGGTTCGCCGCATCGACGGCAATCGGCTCGAAAGCGGCGGAGACACTGGTCATTGCGGCAGGCTCGCCAGCGCCGCGCGCAGATTGTCACCGGCAGCGGCGAGCGCAGCCGTTGCCGCCGCTGGCGAGAGGCCGCGTACGATCAGGACGGCGCGCTTGACCTCGCCATCCGCAGCCGCGACCGCGCGGGCGGCAGCATCGGCATCGCAGGCGGTGATCGCCTGCACCATGGCCGCCGCCCGGCGCACGAGCTTGGTGTTGCTTGCCTGCATGTGCACCATCAATCCGCGGTAGATCCGGCCCAAACGGACCATGATCCCAGTCGACAGCAGGTTGAGCGCGATCTTCTGGGCCGTGCCCGCCTTCATGCGCGTGGAGCCGGCGACCACTTCTGCGCCGGTATCGAGCAGCACAGGGTGGTCCGCCGCATCGAGCAGGGGGGAGCCTGGATTGTTGGCAAGCGCGATGGTCACGGCCCCCGCGCGCCGGGCAGCGGCAATCGCCGCGATGGTGAAGGCCGTCGTCCCGCTGGCTGCAACCGCAATCGCAACGTCGCCAACCCCGATCTTAGCGTCTGCGACCGCCTTGGCGCCGGCGTCCGCGTCATCCTCCGCCCCTTCGATGCTGCGGGTGAGAGCCGCCATACCGCCGGCCATCAAAAATTCCAGGCGTGTGCGCGGCCAGTCGTAGGTCGGTGGCAGCTCCGCGCCATCTTGCACACCGATGCGGCCGGAGGTGCCGGCCCCGATGTAGACCAAGCGCCCGGTGGTGCCGAGGGCAGCGGCAGCGGCATCGATCGCAGCGGCAAGGGCGGGCAGGGCCGGGCGCACGGCCGCCGCGGCAGCGAGCTGGCCTTCGAACATCGCGTCGACCAGATCAAAAGCAGGCCAGGCATCGAGATCGGCATAGCGCGGTGCGATGCGTTCAGTCGCAGGGGCTCGGTCGTCCATAAGACCAGATTAAGGCCGCTCTGCCGCCTTGCAAAGCCCAAATGGCGAAACCACTGCAAAAGCGCTGGATTCCAGCCTACCATTCTAATACCAGATCAGGATGACCAGCGGCACCCCCCTGTCCTCCACCACCGCCGTGCTGCTGGCCGCCGCCGGCGTGCTGGTGCTGACGATCATGGACGCGATCGCCAAGCATTTGGCGGCGGACTTCATCACCGCTCAGATCACCGCCGGTCGCTTTGCCAGTGCAGCGCTGTGGCTAACGCTGGTGGTTGCCGTGCTGCGGCCGGGCTGGCCGCGGCGCGAGACCTTGCCAGGGCACTTGGTGCGTTCCCTCCTGCTGGTCGTCACCTCGCTGTGCTTTTTCTATGCAATCGGCCGGCTGCCGCTGGCGGAAGTGTTCGCGATTACCTTCACTGGGCCGATTTTTATCGCACTCTTCGGTGCATTGTTGATCGGCGAGCGGGTGACCCTGCCGGTCTGGATCGCAATCGGCATTGGCTTTGTGGGTGTCGGTGTGATCGTCGCGACCGGCGATCTGGGGGCCGGGCGCCACGATGACCTTGGCGCCTGGGCCGCCGCGATCGCCTCGCCCGTGACCTATGCCCTTTCCATCGTGCTGTTGCGCAAACAAGCGCAGAGCGAGCCGCAAACCCTGATTGTGCTGGTGCAATCGGTCATGGTGGCGCTGTTGGCGGCACCTCTGGCTGCCTACGATCTGCGGATACCGGATGCGACCCAGTGGCTGTGGTTTGCCTTGCTCGGCCTGTGCGGTGCTGTGGGCTATTTGTGCTTTGTCGCAGCCCTTGCCCGCCTGCCGGCTGCGCGGTTCGCGGTGGTGGAATACACCGGCCTCATCTGGGGTGCGCTGATCGGCTGGGCGATTTTCAACGAGACGCCGCGCCTAGCGCTCTGGCTCGGTGCCGCCCTCATCCTCGGGGCGTGCTGGCTGATCCTCTCCAAGCGCCAGTAGCTACTGCAGGCGCAAGTACCCGCCATACATCCGCATTTGCGAGCCGGATGTGGCGACCCAGTTGATCCCCCGGCGGTGCGCCCAGGAATACACACTGCGCCAAAGGTAGAAGCCCGGTGTCACCCGGTTCCATTCGTCGGCCAGTTCCAAGTACAGGCGCTTCCTCTCTTCAAACTCGTTCGCGCGCTCGAATTGGGTGCCGAGTTCGACGAAGCGCTCCGTCGGTGTCCAGACTTTCCAGAACGCAGACGCGCGGGTGGACGCCGGGTTCCAATCGAGCCAGAGCGGCTGATACGGGTCGCCCGGAATGAAGTCCGATGCGTTCGACATGTTCAGCAGGTGGAATGGCCGGCGGTAGGCCAGATCAAAGCTGTCGAGGATGCGCAGTTGGACGTTGATGCCAACGTCCTTCCACTGCTCGACCATGATTTCAGCAGCGGCCTCGTAGTTCGGGAAAAAGCCGCGTGTGATGTGCCAGAGCAGCGGGCGACCATCATAGCCGCTCTCCCGCACCAATTGGCGGGCGCGAGCGGGGTCGTAGGCCACGTGCGGTTTGCGGTTCGGGTCAAAGAACGGCCCATACTCCGGGAAGTTGAACGCGACTGGGTGGAACGAGGTATCCCCCACAGCGCCTGCACGATCTCGTGCATGTTCACGCCCGCGATCATCGCGTGGCGCAGGCGCACATCGGCGACCGGATTGTCCGCCATGCCTTGGTCGCGCAGGGTGTTGAAGGCGAACAGCGGATAGTTCTCCGCCTGCTTTTGCACCAGGGTGAGGGTGGGGTAGCGCCGGATCACGGATTCCTGGTCGGTCGGGATGTTGACCACCATGTCAAACTGGCCGGAAACCAACCCGGCCAGACGCCCGGCGAATTCCGGCACGATGCGCCAAGTGACCGCACGCGCGGGCGGTGGGCCGGCCCAGTGATCGTCGAACGCCTCCATCCGCAACAGTTCGCCGGAGCGGAATTGGGTGACGCGGTAGGCACCGGTGCCGATTGGTTGTTGGCCGAACCGATCGTGGCCGACGCGCTGGTAGTAGGCTTTCGGCACGATGAAGCCGATCGCACCGGTCAGCTTGCGCATCAAGTAGGGATCGGGGTCTTCGGTCTCGATCTCAACAGTCAGGGGCCCGACAGCTTCCACCCGCTTCCAGCCCGCCGTGAAGGTGCGCCCGCGCGGCGCGATCGGCCGCGGCCCCCACAGCCGCTCAGCCGAGAGCGTGAAGGCGACGTCGTCGGCGGTCATCACCGTGCCATCATGGAATTTCACGCCTGCGCGCAACGTGATGGTCCACACCGTGCCGTTCTGCACCCACGCGGTCGCGAGGCGGGGGGTGAGCGCCAAGCCATTGGGATCGGTGATAAAATCCCGTTCGACCAGCGTGTCGTAGAAATTCGGGTGCACGCGCCCGCCGGTGGTGGAGATGCCGAGCACTGGCTCCATCGTCGCCCACAGATTGTCGACCGCGACGGTCAGTTCCGGCCGGCGGTCTTGGGCCGAGGCTAGGATTGGCGCCAGTAGCACGGCGAGGGTGAGGGCAAGTGCGCGCATCAGGCGTCCTCCATCAGGGCTGTTTGGCGATGGTCTGCTGCAGGCGGGTGGTGGCACCGGAGATGTCACCCAGCCGTTCACCCGCCTCAATCCTTGCCCGGCTGCCGCCGCCGCTGCGGGCAAGCGCTTCGGTGGCAACCGCGACCACTTCAGCCGGATCGAGCACCAGGATGCCGGTCGCGTCCGCAAAGATCGCGTCCCCCGGCTTCACCGCCACGCCACCGACGGACACCAGCACATTCATGAACCCCATGTCGCCAAACGGCCGGGTTGTCGTGCTGGCGACACCGCGCGCCCAAACGGGGAAGCCAAACTCAACCAACTCATCGGGATCAGTGATCGGCCCGTCGATGATCGCACCGAGGCAGCCCGCGTGCTGGGCTGCAAACGCAACCCCACCGCCGAGGCACGCGAAGGTGCGATCGTGCATCCGGTCGATCACCAGCACGTCGCCCGGCCGCAGGAGGCCAACCGCGTGGTGCAGCACCGCACTGTCGCGATCGGGAAACTGCAAGGTGACGGCGGTGCCGAGGATACGAGCCGCCGGCAGGACCGGCCTGAGCCCACCATCCATAAAGCCGCGCAAGCGCCGGTGGCCGATGGTGACGGTGTCGGTTTGGCCGAGCAGGGCGAGCGCTTCGGCTGGCACCTGGGGTGGCATCGGGTTCAGCAGGACGTTCATCGCTTGGCACTACAGCACGCGCAATGCCGCCAGGGAAGCAGCCTCAGGCGTCTTCGCGGTCGCCCTGTTCGCTGTGGATCGCCTTGATCAAGCGCCGGACATCGGTTTCGCGCGATTCGAGTTGGCGCACGCGCGTCAACGGCACTTCTTTCAAATCTTCGTCGAGCGCGTCTTCGATCTGTTCGAGTTCGAGTTCGGCCGTGGTTAGCGCCAGATCGAGGGCGATGTCATCCAGCCGCCGCACGCCCGAACTCTCCGCGATGTCGAGGGCGGTGACACCGGCGACAAACCGGATCGCTTCGCGGGTGTAGGAGGTCAGCACATCGTCCGACCGGCCGACCGCGGTTTTCACTTCCGGCCCGCGCAAGGGGGCAGAGACGTAGTGGCGATTACCACCACCAGTTTCAACCACCATCAGCCGTTCCAGCCCGTCATCGTCGCAGTCCACCCGGATTGCGAACGCAGTCCCAGCGGCGGTGCGGATGATCCCGGCACCTTCGTCGACCGACAGCAAACTCTCCTCCCCAAGCGGCGGAGGGGCCAAAGCCCGGCGGCGTGGTGCCGGGCGGGAAGACAGCATCTTGGTCATGGGCAATCCGCTAGGTCGCCGAAATCACACTGCAGCGACCATCTGCACTCTGCCGCAACGCGGCCGCGACAACAAGGCTTATGCGGACCTAGGCCCGAGCGTAAAGAGACGCAGATCATCAATCGCCCGCAGTTTTTCTGCGAGCAGCGTCCAATCATCCGTTTGCGCAATTGCAGCCCAGATCGTCTCAATCTCGTCGTAGAGCAAATCGACCGGCGCGCGGCGCTGCAAGTAGGCGTGGTGTTGGCGCGCTTCATCGGCGACCGAGAACGCTGCCAGCGCCGCGGCGGCCGGCTGAAACGCCGCACTGGCGTAGAGGGCTGCCTGGGGCGAGGCGGCGGCACGGCTGGCATCGCCGCCGCACCAATCGAAGAACACGCGCTGGAACGGCGCTTTGCTGTCCGCCATCGCCTGGAACAGGGTGGCGATGTGGTCGAGGTCGGCGTCCAGATTATTGGTCGGGGCGAGGTTCAGGCGGTGCAGCACGGCAGCCCGCAAGGCCGCCTCGAACGCCGGGCTGAAGCGCTCGAGTGCGGCGTTCAGCGGCTCTGCCGGCACCAGATCGAGAAAACACCCGGCGAGGCGGGCCAAGTTCCACTGCAGGCTCGCCGGTTGCCGGCCGTAGCAATAGAGGCCGGACTGGTCGAAGTAGGCAGCGGTGAAGCGCGCGTCGTAGTGCGGCAAGAACCGGTAGGGCCCGTAGTCGAAGCTCTCGCCGGTGATGTTGATGTTGTCGGTGTTGAGCACGCCGTGCACGAAACCGGCCGCCATCCACGCGGCTGTGGTGCGCGCGCACGCCTGCGCCACCGCACCGACGAAGGCGGCTGGTTGCTCGTCCGCTGGTAGATCGCGCAGGTCCGGGTAGTAGTGCGTGATCGTATGAGTAAGCAGGCGGCGGATTGTTGCGCTATCGCTATGAAAGGCCAGGCGCTGGAAGGTGCCGATGCGAATATGGCTGTGCGATAGCCGCACCAGCACGGCGGACCGGGTGGGTGAGGGTTCGTCATTGCGCCAGAGCGCTTCGCCGGTCTCCACCAGCGAGAAACTCTTGGAGGTTGGTACGCCGAGGGCTTCCAGCATCGCGGTCGCCAACACCTCGCGCACACCACCCTTCAAGGTCAGCCGGCCATCGCCTTGGCGGGACCACGGCGTCTGGCCGCTGCCCTTGGTGCCGAGGTCGAGCAAGCGGCCGTCGACCGGATCGCGCAGTTGCGCAAACAGAAACCCGCGGCCGTCGCCGAGATCCGGGTTGTAGTGGCGGAACTGATGGCCGTGGTAGCGCAGCGCCAAGGGCTGTTCGAGGTTGCCCGGCAGCGGCTGGAAGTGCCCAAACGTGTCGACCCATTCCTGGTTATCGAGGGTGCCGAGCCCCAACCGCTCGGCCCAGCGCTGGTTGCGGTGGCGCAGGATCGTCTTCGGGAAGACGGCGGGCCGCACGGGATCGTAGAGCTCCCCGCCAAGACTGACGTGGGCGGGATCAGGGCGATAGGCGGGGGAGAGCGGCATCATGCAGATATGGGGTGGCGGCTAGCGATCGTCAGCCGCCAGGCGCGCTGCACATCCGCGCAGTGCGCAATCCTCTGCCGTGATGACGGCGGTCGGCACCGATGCAATCCACGGTGCCTCGCGCCCCTTGGCATCGAAGCGGCGGCGGAAATCGGATTGCTGCACGCTCGCGATCATGCCGGGCAGGATGCCACCCCCGAGGTAGACGCCGCCGGTCGCAAGCGTCAGCAAGGCAACGTCCCCCGCCACTTGGCCGAGTTGACCAAGCCAGAGCCGCAGGGTCGCAGTGGCGGTTGGATCGCCCGCAGCCG